>DASWHY010000690.1:0-4188 GCA_036397955.1 Thermoanaerobaculia bacterium
CGGACCTCGTCGTCGATCTTCGGCGCGCGGGCGGGCATTTGGCGCATGGTAGCGCGCCGGTGGGAACCGAGCCGGGAGACGCTCCCGGCCGGCGCGGGAAAGAGGGAAGCAGGCCGGGAAGCCTCCCCCACTTCTCCGGGCGAGCAGGGATGGTGTGCGGGAAGCTCCCCCGGAGTGCGGGACAGGCGGAGTGGCGGAGAAGACGTTCGAGGCCGCGGGGAATTCTCCCCGCAACGCGGGAAGGCCGTCCCAACGCGCGGGGCGGCCGCCCCGGCTCGGCGGGAGACTGCCCGTGGGCGGCGGACGGTTTGCCAAAGACCGCGGGCAAGCGCCCGCGGTCGGCGGGAGAAGGTGCGGAGACCGCGGGAAAGCGGTACAGCAGCCGGGGAATCCTCCCCCGGCGGTGGGCCGAATTTTCCCGGCGCGGGGGAGCATTTCCCGACGTCCGGACCACATTTCCCAAGCGGTGTACCGAATTCCCGGTGTCGTGGACCACATTTCCCGGGCGCTGGACCACTGTCCCAGGCCGCGGACCGAATTCTCCGCCTCGCGGACCACATTTCCCAGCTCGCGTACCGAATTACCCACCGCTCGGGAAGCTTTTCCCGGCTTCCGCCTCGACAGCGGCGGCGCCGACGGCTTCCGCTTCCGCAAGGTGTCGTAAGCCGGCCCGCTCCCGGCTGCGCGGGTGCTATCGTCGGCTCTCCTCACGAGACCACACGCGTGTTCCTCGGCCACTTCGCCGTCGGTTGCACCGCACTCCTCGCCTGCGGCTGTGCCGCCGGCACGCCCGCGGCCCCGGCAGCCGCCGCCGGCGCCCCCGACCGCGCCGCGCTGGCGGCGCAAGTCCGCGCCGAGCTCCTCCACTCATGGCGGGCCTACGAGCGCTACGCCTGGGGCCACGACGAGCTGAAGCCCCTCAGCAAGACGCCGCACGACTGGCACGGCGAGTCGCTCCTGATGACGCCCGTGGACACGCTCGACACGCTCCTTCTCATGGGGCTCGACGAGGAGGCGGCGGAGGCGCGGGCGCTGATCGTCGAGCGGCTCGGCTTCGACAAGGACGTCGCGGTCAAGAACTTCGAGATCACCATCCGCATCCTCGGCGGCCTGCTCTCGGGCTACCAGATCACCGGCGACGAGCGCCTGCTGCGGCTGGCGGAGGACCTCGGGACGCGCCTCCTCCCCGCCTTCGACTCGCCGACCGGCATGCCGTACATGTACGTCAACCTGCGCACCGGCAAGGCGCACGGCGCGCGCACCAACCCGGCGGAGATCGGCACGCTCCTCCTCGAGTTCGGCACGCTCGGGAAGCTCACCGGCAAGCCGGTCTTCTACGACAAGGCCAAGCGCGCCCTCGTCGCCCTCTACGAGCGGCGCTCGCCGCTCGGCCTCGTGGGTGAGGAGATCGACGTCGAGACCGGCGCCTGGTTGAGCGGCGCCAGCCACGTCGGCGGCGGCATCGACTCCTACTACGAGTACCTCTTGAAGTGCGCGCGCCTCTTCGGCGACACCGACTGCGCGCGGATGTGGCGGACGAGCCGCCGGGCCCTGAACCGGCATCTCGCCGACGAGGCGCCGAGCGGCCTCTGGTACGGGCAGGTGGACATGACGACGGGCGAGCGCACCGCGAGCGAGTTTGGCGCTCTCCACGCCTTCCTGCCGGGCGTCCTGGCGCTGGGCGGCGACCTCGGACGGGCGCGGCGCCTGCAGACGTCGTGCGCCAGAATGTGGGACCTCCACGGCATCGAGCCCGAGGTCCTCGACTACCGCGCCATGCGCGTCGTCCACCCGCGCTACCCTCTGCGGCCGGAGATCGTCGAGTCGGCCTACGTCCTCCACCGTCTCACCGGCGACCCGCACTACCTGGAGATGGGGCGCACCTTCTTCGCCGGGCTCGTCGCGCACTGCCGCACCGACGCCGGCTACACGACGCTGGAGGACGTCGTGACGAAGCGGCAGGGCGACCTCATGCCGAGCTTCTTCCTGGCCGAGACGCTCAAGTACCTCTACCTCCTCTTCGCGCCCGACGCGACGCTGGACCTCCGCCGCGTCGTCTTCAACACCGAGGCCCACCCCCTGCGCAGGACCTGGTAGCCGCGATGGACACGACGGGAAGCACCGCGCCGGCCGGCGGCCCCGCGCCGGCGCTGGCGCGGCGGCTGGGGCCCTTCGACGCCACCATGCTGGTCATGGGCGGAATCGTCGGCTCCGGCATCTTCATGAACCCCTACGTCGTCGCGCGGCAGGTCCACACGCCGTTCCTGATCCTCGGCGCCTGGGCGGCCGGCGGAGTGATCGCCCTGGCCGGCGCCTTCATCTACGCCGAGCTGGCGGCGCGGCGGCCGGCGGTCGGCGGCCAGTACGCCTACATCCGCGAGGCCTTCCACCCGTCGCTCGCCTTCTTCTACGGCTGGGGGCTGCTGCTGGTGACGCAGAGCGGCGGCATGGCGGCGGTGGCGGTGACCTTCGCCCGCTACGCGCTGGAGCTGACCGGCGTGCCGCTCGCCGACGGCGCGGTGGCGGCGCTCGGGCTGGCGCTGCTGACCGCCGTCAACTGCCTCGGCGTGCGCACCGGCAGCGCGGTGCAGAGCGCGCTCATGGTGCTCAAGATCGCCGCCATCGTCGCGCTCGTCGGCTGCGGGCTGTTTTTGGCCGGAGCGGCGGCGCCGGCGCGCGCCGCCGGCGGCCTCCTCGACCGCCCGCCCTCCTTCGACCTCCTGACCGCCTTCGGCGCCGCGCTGGTGCCGGTGCTCTTCGCCTACGGCGGCTGGCAGACCGCCTCGTTCGTCGCCGGCGAGGTGCGCGAGCCGCGCCGCAACCTGCCGCGCGGCCTGCTCTTCGGCGTCGCCGGCGTCGTCGTCCTCTACGTCGCCGTCAACGCGGTCTGCATCCGCGTCCTCGGCACCGACGGGCTCGCCGCGACGACGACCCCGGCCTCGGACGTCATGCGCGCCGCGCTCGGCGCGCCGGGGGCGCGGCTCATCGCCGCCGGCATCGCGATCTCCACCTTCGGCTTCCTGGCGCAGAGCATGCTCACCGCGCCGCGCGTCTACTACGCGATGGCGGCCGACGGCCTCTTCCTGCCCGCCCTGGCGCGCGTCCACCCGCGGACGCGCGTGCCGGTGGCGGCGATCGCGCTGCAGGGCGCCTGGGCGACGGTGATCGCGCTGTCCGGGCGCTACGAACAGATCCTCTCCTACGTCGTGGCGGTGGACTGGATCTTCTTCGGCCTGGCGGCGAGCTGCCTCTTCGTGCTGCGGCGGCGCGACCGCGCGAGCGGCGCCGAGCCGCCCGGGTTCCGCACGCCCGGCCACCCGTGGACGACTGCCGCCTTCGTCGCGGTCTCGGCGCTGGTCGTGGCCAACACGGTCTACAAGTACCCGGCCGAGAGCGCCAAGGGGCTGGGGATCCTGCTCGCTGGGCTCGCCGTCTACGCCGCCTGGCGCTGGAAGGAGCGGCGGTGGGCCGCGCGCCCCGCGTCCTGAGCTCGGAGTACCAGGAGTGGGCGAAGACCCGCTCGCAGGCGCGCTTCAACCTGGTGGCGAGCGGGGTTCATCCGGTGCCGCTCGCCGAGCTGGGCGCGACGCTCGACGACGTCGAGCTCACCGGCCCGAGCTGGTACGGCTACCCGCCGCTGCAGGCGGCGCTGGCGGCGCACTGCGGCGTGCCGGAGGAGCAGGTGGTGGCGGCCGTCGGCACCTCGCTCGCCGTCCACCTGGCGATGGCGGCGCTCGTCGCGCCCGGCGACGAGCTGCTCCTCGAGCACCCGACCTACGAGCCGATCCTCGCCGTCGCCCGCTACCTCGGCGCCGAGGTGAAGCGCTTCGCGCGGCGGCCGGAGGCGGGCTGGGGCATCGATCTTGACGAGGTGGCGCGGCTCCTCTCGCCGCGCACTCGCCTGATCGTCTTGAGCGACCTGCACAACCCGAGCGGCGCGCGGCTCGACGACGCGGCCCTCGCCGGGCTCGGCGAGCTGGCGCGGCGGGCCGGCGCCCGCGTGCTGGTCGACGAGGTGTACCTGGAGATGGTCCGGGTGGACGAGGGCGCGCCGGCGCGAACCGCCGCCCGCCTCGGCCCGGAGTTCGTGGTGGCGAGCAGCCTGACCAAGGCCTACGGCTTGAACGGCCTGCGCTGCGGCTGGGTGCTCGCCGAGCCCGAGCTGGCGCGGCGAATCTGGCGGCTCAC
>DASWHY010000691.1:0-3462 GCA_036397955.1 Thermoanaerobaculia bacterium
CTCGCCGGCCGCGGTCCTCGGCTACCCGCTCGGCGCGCGCTTCACGCACTGGGACCGGATCGTCGAGGCGCTGGCGGCGATCGACGGCGCCTCCGACCGCGTCGCGATGTGGGAGTACGGGCGGACCTACGAGGGACGGCCGCTGCAGCTCCTCGCGGTCTCGGCGCCGAAGAACATCGCGCGCCTCGAGGCGATCCGCAAGGAGCGCCTCCGCCTGGCCGACCCCGAGGCGCTCCCGGACGACGAGCGCGAGCGGCTGGTGCGCGAGCTGCCGGTCGTCGTCTGGCTGGCCTACGGCGTCCACGGCAACGAGTCCTCCTCGGCCGAAGCGGCGATGGCGACCGCCTGGGTGCTCGCCTCGGCCGGCGGCGACGTCGCGGAGCTGCTGGAGGAGGCGATCGTCTTGATCGACCCGCTCTGCAACCCCGACGGCCGCGAGCGCTACGTCCACTCGTTCGAGCAGCGGACCGGCAGCCGCCCGAACCCCGACCCCGCCGCGGCCGAGCACTTCGAGCCCTGGCCCGGCGGGCGGACCAACCACTACCTCCTGGACCTGAACCGCGACTGGGCGTGGGCGAGCCAGCAGGAGACCCGCCACCGCATCGCCGCCTACCGGCAGTGGGAGCCGCAGGTCTACGTCGATTTCCACGAGATGGGGACGGAATCGACCTATTTCTTCCCGCCGACCGCCGAGCCGATCCACCCGCGCATCGACCGCCAACTCGTCTCCTGGCTCGACACTTTCGGCCGCGCCAACGCGCAGGCCTTCGAGAGCCAGGGGTGGATCTACTACACCGGCGAGAACTTCGACCTCTTCTACCCCGGCTACGGCGACTCCTACCCGAGCCTGCGCGGCGCCGTGGGGATGACCTACGAGATGGCCGGCGGCGGCCGCGCCGGGGCGGCGCTGGCGCTCCCGGACGGCAGCACCCTGACGCTCGCCGACCGCGTGGCGCGCCACCTGACGACCTCGCTCGCCACCGTGCGCACGGCGGCGCAGAACCGCCGGCGCCTGCTGGAGGACTACGCCGCCGGCCGCGCCGCGCCGCGCGACGAGGGGCGCACGTTCCTCTGGCCCGCCGACCAGCAGGAGGCCGGCGCGCTCGCCGACCTGCTGGTCCTCCACGGCGTGCGCGTCGAGCAGCTCGCCGAGGACGACACCCTCCCGGCGCGCCCGCTCACCGCGCCGGCCGCCGCGGAGCCGGCGCCGCGGCAGTTCGCCGCCGGCACCTACGCGGTCTCGACGGCGCAGCCGCTCGGCGACCTGGTGGCGGCGCTCATGGAGCTGGAGGCGTCGATGTCGCCGGTCTTCCTCGAGCGGCAGCGCAACCGCATCGAGCAGGACCTCTCGCCCGAGTTCTACGACATCACCGCCTGGTCGCTGCCGCTCGCCTTCAACGTCAAGACCTGGGTGGCGGCGGGGCGACCGCGCGGGCTGCGGCCGGCGCCCTTGGCGCCGGCGCGGAGCGCCGTTCGCGGCAGCGGCGAGCTGGGGTGGCTGGTGCCGCCGCAGGGGGTGGGCTCCTACCAGCTGGCGGCGCGGCTCCAGGAGAAGGGCGTCCCGCACCGTGTGGCGCTCCAGTCCTTCACCTCCGGCGGCACCGGCTTCCCCGCCGGCACCCTCTTCGTGCCGCGGGGGCGCGCCGCCGGCGACGCGGAGGCGACGCTCTCCGGCCTGATCGAAGAGAGCGGCCTCACCGCGCACCGCATCGGCTCCTCCTACGAGCTCAAGGGGCTGTCGCTCGGCTCCGACGACATGCCGGCCGTCCGCCGGTCGCGGATCGGGCTGGTGGCCGGCCGCGGCGTGGACCCCACCTCCTTCGGCTTCCTCTGGCACCTGCTGGACCGCGAGATCGGCGTGCCGCACCGGCGGGTCGAGGTGGAGCGGCTGGGCGACCTCGACCTCTGGAGCTTCGACGTCCTGGTGCTGCCGGACGGCTTCGACTACGACGGCGCGATCGGCGAGAAGACGCGCGAGCAGCTCGTCGCCTGGGTGCGCTCGGGCGGCGTGCTGGTGGCGATCGGCGGCGCGGTCGCGTGGCTGCAGGAGCACGAGCTGACCAAGGTGCAGAAGTGGAAGGCGCCGGAGAAGGACCCCGAGGAAGGGGACGACGACGAGCGGCGCCAGAAGGGCCCGGAGGACCGGCCGCTCTTCACCCCGGGCGCGGCGGTGGCGACGACGATCCGCGCCAGCCACCCGCTGACGCTCGGCATCCAGTCGCCGCCGGCGGTGCTGGTCGAGGGCACTACGGTGCTCCTGCCGACCGGCGAGCCGCGCCAAGACGTCGTGCTAGCGGTCGAGGACGACCCGGTGATCGCCGGCTTCGCCTGGCCCGAAGCCGAGGAGCGGTTGGCGGGGGCCCTCCTGGTCGGCACCGAGCGCCTGGGCGCCGGCAGCCTCGTCCTCTTCGCCCAGGATCCGTCCTTCCGCCTCTTCTGGCGCGCCACGACGCCGCTGCTCCTCAACGCCCTGCTCTACGGGCCGAGCGTCGGGCTGGGGGGGAGAGGGTAGAAAACTAGGCGCGGCGGGAGATCACCCGTGTCTTAGCGGGTATCGCTCCGGGTGCTCGATGGACTCGAGGGTCAGGTCGACGTCGAGGTCGGGCCAATAGAGATGGTGGGGCTGGGGCCTCTCGACCTTCAGGATGGCTGCGACCGGCGCGGCCCCGAACCACGGGAACTCCTCGAAGGGCAAGAACAGCTCACGCTCGTCCACCAGGATCCAGAAGCCGTGCTTCGAGATGTTGGTGACCTCAACGTCTGAAGTGGCGGTGGCAGGTGCTGCGGATTTCATCTCGTGTTCCTCGTCCAGTTTTCCTGGCAGCGGCATCGAAGGAGCATCTCATAGCGCTCGCTTGAGCAGCGCGACCGATGCTCAAGCAGCGTGATGGGAGCCGCTGAACGCCGGCCGGCGCGGAGGTGGCTCGAAGCTTGCCGACCTAGGTAAGCGTTGATATCATCGGTGGTGTCACCCCAGCCTCTAGCGGAGGGCGTGCTTGCGCAAGCGTGACCGCGAACACCTCCTCCTTGACTTCCAGCGCAAGCGGGGAGATTGCACGCTGGAGGAGGCCGAGCGGCTTCTGCGCGCCTACGGCTTCCTCCGACGAGCTGCCAGCAAGGAGGCGAGCGTCTGGAAGCGCGGGAACATCACTCTGACGTTGCCGAGGCCCAAAGGGAGGGTGCTGCTGGTCGCCTACGTCGCGCTCGTTCTGCGCAAGATCCGAGAGGCCGAGATGCTGGGAATCCCCGAGGAGCAGCAACCATGAAGCGAGGCTTGCGGTACTACCTGTCTCTCGAGTACCCGATTCAAATTGTCCGCGAAGAACAAGGCGTCTTCGCGTTCCACCCCGACCTCGACGGCTGTGCCGCGCAGGGAGCCAGTGTCGACGAGGCCATCGCCAATCTCGATGCCGCGCGGCGACTCTGGCTCAAGGTGCGCCTCGAAGACGGGCTTCCGATCGA
>DASWHY010000692.1:0-2647 GCA_036397955.1 Thermoanaerobaculia bacterium
TTCCGCGGCGCCGCGACCGATCTCTTCCACGGCCAGCTCCCGCGCTTCCCGCAGGAGGTGGAGACGGCCCGCGCGCGCGGCGAGCGCTGCCTCGTCGTCGTGCCGCCGCTCCACCGCCGGCGGATGGAAGAGCTGTTCGAGGCGCGCGACGTGCGGGTGCGCGGGGGCGGCCCGGGGATCGTCGGCCCGGGCGGTGTCGAGCTCGTCGCCGGCGAGCTCTCCCGCGGCTTCCGCCTGCCGCCGGCCGGGGTCGTCGTCTACGGCGAGCAGCAGCTCCTGCCGCAGGCCAAACCGCAGGTGCGCCCGCCGGCGCGCGGCCGCTTCGGGCCCTTCCTCTCCGGCATGCGCGACCTCAAGGTCGGCGACTTCGTGGTCCACAGCGACCATGGGATCGGCCAGTTCCTGGCCCTGAGGTCGGTGGCCGGCAGCGGCGACGGTGCCGCGCCGCTGCCGCCATCCTTGCGCGACCTCTCGGTCGGCACCGCCGCCGAGACCGAGGTCATGGAGATCGCCTACGCCGCCGGCAAGCGTCTCCTTCTCCCGCTCTCCCGCCTCGACCAGGTGCAGAAGTACAGCGGCATCGAGGGGGTGGCGCCCCGCCTCGACCAGCTCGGCGGCACCTCCTGGAACAAGACCAAGAGCAAGGTCAAGGGCAGCATGCGCGACATGGCGGGGGAGCTGTTGAAGCTCTACGCCGAGCGGCAGCTCGCGCGCGCCCCGGCGATGCCGGCCGACAGCGACCTCCTGCACCAGTTCGAGGCCGCCTTCCCCTACGAGGAGAGCCCCGACCAGGTCGAGGCGATCGCCACCATCAAGCAGGACCTGGAGCGCGAGCGGCCGATGGACCGCCTGCTCTGCGGCGACGTCGGCTACGGCAAGACCGAGGTGGCGATGCGCGCCGCCTTCAAGACGGTGGACGGCGGCCATCAGGTGGCGGTGCTCGCGCCGACGACCATCCTCGCCGACCAGCACCTCGAGACCTTCCGCCGCCGCTTCGCCGGCTTTCCGGTGACGATCGAGATGATCTCCCGCTTCCGCACGCCGGCCGAGGTCAAGGAGATCAAGAAGCAGCTCGCCGCCGGGCGGGTGGACGTCCTGATCGGCACCCACCGCCTGCTCTCGGCCGACATCCAGCTCCCCAGGCTCGGGCTGATGATCGTCGACGAGGAGCAGCGCTTCGGCGTGGCGCAGAAGGAGCGGCTCAAGAAGTGGAAGCGGGAGCTGCACTGCCTGGCGATGTCGGCGACGCCGGTGCCGCGCACCCTCCAGCTCTCGCTGGCCGGCGTGCGCGACCTCTCGGTCATCGAGACGCCGCCCAAGGACCGCATGGCGGTCGAGACCGCGATTCTCCCCTGGAGCGGCGAGCTGGTGCGCGAGGCGATCGAGTTCGAGATCGAGCGCGGCGGGCAGGTCTACTACGTCTACAACCAGGTCGAGACGATCGAGAAGGTGCTGACCATGCTGCGCGAGCTGGTCCCCGGCGTGCGGGCGACGGTGGGGCACGGGCAGATGGACGAGGCCGAGCTGTCGCGCCGCATGCACGCCTTCACCCGCGGCGAGTTCGACGTGCTGTTGGCGACGACGATCATCGAGAACGGCATCGACATCCCGAACGTCAACACGATGCTCGTCCACCGCGCCGACCGCTTCGGCCTGGCGCAGCTCTACCAGCTCCGCGGCCGCGTCGGGCGGAGCAACCAGCTCGCCTACTGCTACTTGCTGGTGGCCGGCGACCGGGTGCTCTCCGAGCCGGCGCGCAAGCGCCTGGAGGCGATCCGCGAGTTCACCGACCTCGGCGCCGGCTTCCGCATCGCCGCGCGCGACCTCGAGATCCGCGGCGCCGGCAACCTCCTCGGGGCTGAGCAGAGCGGGCACATCGCGGCGGTGGGGATCGAGACCTATCTGAAGATGCTCGAGGAGACGGTGCGCGAGCTGCAGGGTGAGGTGGTGGCGGAGGCGCCGTCGGCGGCGATCGACCTGCCGGTGGCGATGACGATCCCCGCCGACTACGTGCCGGACGCCAACTTGCGGATGGAGCTCTACCGGAAGATCGCCGACGGCGAGCAGGCGGAGCGCGAGGTGCTGGCGGAGCTGACCGACCGCTTCGGGCCGCCGCCGGGGCCGGTCAGGAAGCTGGTGGAGGTGGCGGCGCTCAAACGGCTGGCGGAGACGCTGCGGGTGCAGTCGATCTCGGCGAAGGGGCCGGAGCTGATCTTTCGCCTGCGCCGCGACGCGCGGGTGGACCCCGACCGGCTGATCGAGCTGGTGTCGACGCGGCCGGGGGCGAGCTTCAGCCCGACGGGGGTGCTGACGGTGCGCGCCGCGAGCGCGGCCGAGATGCTGCCGACAGCGCGGGAGACGCTGGAGGCGCTGGCGAATTGAAGACCTGTACTCCGGAGGTCCGGTATGGGGGCGCGATCCTCCTTCTGCTCGCGGCTGCCTGCGGGCGGGAGGAGCCCATCGGCCCGGACGTGGTGGCGCGGATCGGGGGAGCGGAGGTGCGGTACGCGGAGTTCGAGCAGGCGGTGGCGCGGACGGTTGGGGACGACGAGGGGGTGCTGGGGAGCGACGTGCTGTCGCGGCTCTTCGACCAGTTCCTGGACGAGGAGCTGCTGGCGCGGCTGGCCGCCGAGCGCGGGCTGCCGGC
>DASWHY010000693.1:0-2153 GCA_036397955.1 Thermoanaerobaculia bacterium
CGGCGCCACCGCGAGCCAGGGGCCGATCAAGGCGCGGAAGGTCTCGTGATCGCGAAATGCGCGCGCCAGGAGCCGGTGCGCGAAGGCCCGCTTCTCCGGCGCCAGAGCCGGCCAGAGCTCGAGGTACGCGGCGGCGAGGAAACGCCGCGGCTCGCGCTTGCCCGGTCCGCGCGCGAGCGCGGCGAGGAGCGGTTCCTCCCACGAGGCGTACGAGGTGAGGAGACGCGGGTCGCGCCCCCGCGCCCAGGTCAGATAGGTCGAGGCCCCGAGCACCGTCGCGGCGTCCCAGGCCGCCGGCCGTGCCGCCAGGACGCGGGCGGCGAGGGCGCGCGCCGCCGCCTGCCGCTCGGCACCGCCCGGGCCGGCGGCGGTGCGGGGGTTGAGCTCGGCGGCGAGGAGGGCGGTCGCCGCCACCGCCGCAGCGCGATGTGGGTCGGGCTCGCGGCGGACGTCGGCGGCGACACGGGGAGGGAGGTCGCCGCCCGAAGCGCGGAGGACGCCGGCCAGCCTCTCCTGAGCGGCGCGCCACTCGCGCCAGGGCACGAGGGGGAGCGGCGCGGCGAGGAGCGCGATCGCCGCGAGCAGCGCGCGAGCCGGCAGGCGGGGCACGCCGGTAGTCTAGTGTTCACGTACCCCTCATGCCCGCCGGCTTCCGCTTCCGTCCGCCTCCGGTCGAGCTCACCGCCGAGCTCCGCTGGCTGCTGTTGCGCGCCTTCGGCCCCGCCGGCGCTCCGCCGCCGGGCCCGGTGGACGGCCCGCTCTGCCACGAGCTGGCGCGCCGCTTCGAGCTGGCGGCGCGGGTCGCGCACCGCACGGGGCGCGAGGCGCTGGCGGCCGAGGTCGGCCCGGATGCCGCCGCCCGCTTCCAGCGCGACCGCCTCGCCGCCGCCGCCAACGCCCTGAGCCTGGCGCTCGTCGCGCGCGAGCTGGCGGAGACGGCGGCGCGGCTCGGGACGCCGCTCGTGCTGCTCAAGTTCGCGGCCTTGCAGTGGACCGGCGCGGCGCCGCCGGGGAGCCGCTCGGCGTTGGACCTCGACGTCCTCGCTCCGGCCGCCGGCGCCGGCGAGCTCCAGGCCGCCCTCGTCGCCGCCGGCTACCGTCAGGCGGCGCTCCCCGAGCACGAGCACCATCTCCCGGCCCTCGGCCATCCCGTGTGCGGAATGGTCGAGGTCCACCGCGCGCTCCCCGGCGTCCGCCTCGCCGCGGGGAGCCGCTCCGCCACCTTGGAAGACCTGGCGGCCCACGCCCTCCTCGTTCCCTGTCCCGACCTTCCGGGGCATTGCGCCGTGCCGTCGCCGGCGGTGCTGGCCGCCCACGCCCTGGCCCACGGCCTCGCCCAGCACGGGAGCCAGCCCGCGGCCTACCCGCTGCTCAAGATGGTGGCCGACCTGATCGACCTCGGCTGGGCCGGGCCGGAGGCCGAAGGGCTCGAAGCGACGGCCCGGCCGCTCGTGGCCGGCGACGTCGCCGGCCAGGAGGTCGCGGCGGCACGGGGTCTCGCCGCCGCGCTCGCGGCCGGCGAGCTGCCGCCCGCGGAGAGCGGCGCGGCGCTGCTCCTCGCGCACGCCCTGGCCGGCCGGCTCGACCCCGACTACGCCGCGGCGCAGCGACTCGATCTCTTCGCGGCGCAGCCGAGCGATCGGCCGCGCGCGACGCGCTGGGCCGGCACCCTCTGGCGGACGCTCGTTCTCACGCGCGGCCAGATGGACGCCGTCTACGGGCCGCCGCGCCACCCCGGCGGCTACTTCCTGCGACGCCTGGCGCGTCCCTTCGACCTCCTCCTCCGTTTTCTGCGCTATCGCGCCAGCCGCCGCCGCCTCGCTCGCCGCGGCTGAAGCCCGCGGGCGGTACGATCTGCGCGCATGTCCAAGCGCCCGCCGTCGCGACCACAGCGCCAGGCCGAACGAGCGCGGCGGCCCGCTGCCCCGCCCCCGCGCCGCCGCGCTCTCCAGGCCGCCGAGGTCCTCCTCTGGCTCCTCGTGCTGTTGCCGCCCCTGGTGCTGGTGCCGACGGCGAAGGAGCCTTTCCGCCTCCCCAAGCTGATGCTCGCGGAGTGGCTGGCGCTGGCCTCCCTCCTGCCGCTCTGCTGGGAGCTGCGGCGGCGGGCGGAGGTGGGTTGGCGCGAGCTCCGGGAGCTGCCGGCGCTCCGTGCC
>DASWHY010000694.1:0-5424 GCA_036397955.1 Thermoanaerobaculia bacterium
CGCCGGCCGGCACCGCCAGCCGGGTGGGTGCCGCCGACGCCGGATCGGCCTATGTTAGCTCCATCATAACGGATCCTCCGGTTCAATTGAGTACTAATCCGCGTCACAGGTGAAGAAATCGCGAAACCCCGGACATGAACATCTGGACCGCGAGAGCGGTCAGGACCATCCCCATCAGCCGTTCCATCGCCACCAAGCCGCGCCTGCCGAGATGACGGCTCAGGCCGCTGGCGAAGAACAGGATGGCACCGGTCGCGCCCCAGGCCAGGAGCACCGCCGCCAACCACTCCGGCCACCGCCCGGGATCGCGGTTCATGATGAACAGCACCGAGGCCATCGCCGAGGGGCCGGCGACGTAGGGCACCGCCAGCGGCACGATGAACGGCTCGCCCTCGATCTCCTCCTCGTGCGGCCGGGAGGCGGGGAAGATCATCCGCAGGGCGATCAGGAACAGGATGATCCCGCCAGCGAGGGTCAAGGCCGGCTCGGCGATCCCCAGCAGCCGCAGCAGCCACTGCCCGGTGAACAGGAACAGCACCAGGACCGCCAGGGCGACCAGCAGCTCCCGCGCCACCACCCGCCGCCGCCGCCCCTGCTCCACCCGGTCCAGGGCGGAGAGGAAGAACGGGATGTTGCCGAAGGGATCGAGGACCAGGAAGAAGAGGACCGCGGCCGAGAAGACGGTCATCGGCTCTTCGCACCTGGAGTCAGGCGGCGGTCTCGACGTAGGTCGCGGTGGATCGCGGCCGGGGGATCTCGTAGCCCTCTTCGCGAAGCCCCTCGACGTGGAACTCGATCGCTTCCCGCATCCTCTGCTCCACCTCCTCCCGGCTGGCGCCGGTGGCAATGCACCCATCCAGATCCGGGCTGTACGCGGAGTAACCCGTCGCCGTTTCCTCGACTACGACCAGGTATCTCATCGCTTCGGGAAGTACCGGACGCCTTCGAGCCCCTCAAAGTCGGAGTCCTGGGTCCAGAGCGTCGCACCGTGGGAGCGAGCCGTCGTCAGGATGATGCTGTCGGCCATCGGCAGATTCAGACGAGCGCTCAGGCCTGCCGCCTGGAGGGCCAGTCTCGGCGTCAGATCGACCTGCTTGGCCTGCGCCATGCTGGCGGCGGCCTGGAGGGCCGCCGCCTCATCCGCCTGCTGGAGCACCCGCTTGAAGACCTCGTAGAGGACGATCGTCGGAACCACGAGCCGGCTCACCTCCTCGACCGCCGGCGCGAAAAGCTCGGCGTTCGGCTCGGCTGCGAAGTACTCGAGCCAGGCCGACGAGTCGACGACGTTCACACTCGATCCTCGTCGCGCTCCACCGTGGTGTCGATCCCACGAAGAAACCCTCGCATCTCCTTGATCGGCCGGACGGGGATGAGCTCGATCCGGTTTTCGTACTCGACGGCCTGCACCTTCTGCCCCGGTACCAGCCTGAGGCTCTCGCGGATCGCCTTCGGGATGACGACTTGGAACTTCGGTGAAATCGTGACGGTAGACATGCTCTCCTCCATCGATGTGATCTTCGTAGTACGACAATCATATCGATCTTGAGCGGCGAGTGCATTCCGCTACGCACTCGTCGAGCCGCGCCTGGGTCACGGTCACGGACTTCATCACGAAGGCATCGTTCTTTCGGGCTCTACACCCGCATCAGCACCGCCCCCCAGTGGAGGCCGGCGCCCAGCGCCGCGAAGGCGACGAGGGCGCCTGCCGGGGCCTTGCCGGCCTGGCGCGCCTCGTGGAAGGCGAGGGGGATGGTGGCGGAGGTGGTGTTGCCGTAGCGCTGGATGTTGTTCCAGACCTTCTCGTCGGGCAGGCCGAGCGCCTTCTGCGCCGCTTCGTTGATCCGCAGGTTGGCCTGGTGCATCACCAGCAGGTCGAGGTCCTCGACCGCCGCCCCCTCCTGCGCCAGGAGCTGGCGCACCGCCTCCGGCATCCGCGTCACGGCCAGGCGGAAGACCTGGCGCCCGTCCATCACCGGCACCAGGTCGCCGCGGTCGATCATCTCGTGGTCCACCCAGGGGCGGAAGGCCGAGCCGCCGCCGGGGGTGTAGAGGATCTCCTTGTGGTTGCCGTCGCCCCAGAGGGCGGAGCGCAGGATGCCGCGCTCGTCCTCGCGCCCGGCGCGGAAGACCATCGCGCCGGCGGCGTCGCCGAAGAGCACCACGATGTAGCGGAAGCGGGTGTTCCACTCGCGGTCCGCCTCCTCCAGCGGCCCGGCGGCGGGGTCGTAGAGCACCTCCCAGGTGCGCTTGGAGAAGGGCATCAGCGAGGTGTGGATGTCCACCCCGACGAGGAGCACGGTGCGCGCGATGCCGCTGCGCACCAAGGCGTCCACCACCTGCAGGCCGTAGGCGAAGCCGGCGCACTGCTGGCGGATGTCGAGCGACGGCACGGCGCCGATCCCCAGCTTCTGCTGCACCATCGTGCCGATCCCCGGCAGGTAGTGGTCCGGCGTCGCGGTGGCGCAGACGATGTAGTCCAGCTCCTCCGGCTCGATCCCGGCGTCGGCGAGGGCGGCGCGCGCCGCCTCCGTCCCCAGGTCCGAGGAGCCGGTCCCGGGCTCGACGTAGTGGCGGGTGACGACGCCGCTGCGCTCGCGGATCCACTCGTCGTTGGTGTCGAGGACCCGCGCCAGCATGTGGTTGTCGACGCGCCGCGGCGGCACGGCGACGCCGCTCCCGGCCAGCAGCGCGCGCAGCTCGCTCATGATCGGCCGGTGGCTCCTCGCGCCGGGCTCAGCGCGGCGGCGTCGGCTGCCGCGTCGGGTCGCGCGAGAAGCGCGGGTCCCGCTCGCGCGGCGTGTAGGGGACGGTCAGGTCGCCGCGGCGGATGAAGCGGTAGAAGCGCGAGGGCGTGCGCGCGTCGAGCCCGGCGGGGCTCCCCTCGGCGTAGAGCCAGAGCTCGATCGGTCCGTCGTCGGGGTTGGGGGAGACCTCGAAGTCGATGTTGGACGGCCGCCCGTAGAGGACGTGCACGGTGCCGCGCGCCGTCCGCCGCCCGACCACGCCGGCCTCGCTGTAGAGGCGGTCGGCGTCGGCGGAGCGGGCCTCGAAGGCCGCGAGGAGGGCGTTGCCCGGGGCGGCGGGGTTCGAGTCGCGCCGCGCCCAGAAGTCGCGGATGAAGGCGCCGGCCGCGGCGTCATCGCGCAACGCGAGGTAGCCCCGCACCTCCTCGGGACTGGCGAGGCGCGCCACGGCGCCGATCAGCCACTGCGAGTGCTCGGGTCCCAAGAAGGGGTTGGTGAGGTCTTCGATCGTGCGCGGCGTCGCGCCGCCGGCGCAGGCGCCCCCCGCGACGAGGGCGGCCAGCAGCGCGACCAGGGCGAGGCTACGGCCGCCGCAGCAGATCGAGGAACTCTTCACGCGCCGACCTCTCGTGGAAGATGCCGCGGATGGCGGAGGTGACGGTGAGCGCGCCGGGCTTCTTGACGCCGCGCATCTCGACGCAGAGGTGGCGCGCCTCGATGACCACCATCGCTCCCTGCGGCTGCAGCTTCTCCTCGAAGTAGGTCACCACCTGCTCGGTGAGCCGCTCCTGGAGCTGCGGCCGCTTGGCGTAGAACTCGAGGATGCGCGCGAACTTCGAGAGGCCGAGGATGCGGTCGCGCGGGATGTAGGCGATGTGGGCGTGGCCGTAGAAGGGCACGAGGTGGTGGGCGCACATGGAGTAGAAGGGGATCTGCTTCTCCATCACCATGTGGCTGTAGGTCTCGTCGTTGGGAAAGGTCGTGACCTTGGGCTCCGCCCCCTCCTCGAGGCCGTGGAACATCTCGAGGTACATCTTGGCGACCCGCAGGTCGGTCTCGGCGAGGTTCGGGTCGTCGAGGTCGAGGCCGAGCGTCGTCAGGATGCCCCGCACGTGGTGGGCGAGGCGGGCGATCCGCTCCTGGTCCCGCTCGCCGAGGTCGGCGAGGGCGACCGGGGGATCCTGGAGGAGGAGGTCGTGGTCGCTGGGCATGGGCGGGCCTCGGCGGGCGATCTTACCGCGAGAGCGTGTAGAAGCCGCCCAGGATGGCGCCGTAGAGGAGGTGCGCGAGCAGGGTCGTCACCGGCGTGCCGCGGCCGTAGTGGAGGGCGAGGAAGCCGGGGGGCTCGAGCTGCGGGGTCGGGGCGGGGCCGTGGTCCTCCGAGGCCATCCGCGGGTGGAGGCTGGGGAGGAGCGGCATCAGCGCCGCCAGGACGGCGAAGCCGTGCACCAGGCCGAGCGCCGCGCCCAGCCGCCAGCTCGCGGCCCCCCAGCTCTCGAAGGCGAGGGCGTAGAGGACCGCGAAGAGCCAGCCGTTGACGAAGTGGAGGGCGAAGCCGATGAGGTTCGCGCGCTTGCGGTCGGGCGTCAGCATCGTGCCGAGCAGGAACGGGATCCCCAGCCGCGACAGCCCCATCCCCTGGCTCGCCGCCATCGTCGTCGTCAGCACGACCGTGGCGAAGAACCCCCAGAGGAGGACGCTCCCCCAGTCGATCGCCCAGCCGCCGCTCACAGCCGCGCTTCCGCCCGGCGCGGCCGCGCCGGCGCCGCCGCCTGCCCCAGGCTCTCGGCCAGGACCTGCGCGGCGTTGATCAGCCCCAGGTGGGTGAAGGCCTGCGGGAAGTTGCCGAGCGGGGCGCCGGTCGCGGGGTCGATCTCCTCGGCGAAGAGCCCGACGTCGTTGGCGTAGCCGACCAGCCGCGCGAGCCGCTCCTCCGCCGCCGCCGTCTCGCCGGCCCGCGCCAGCAGCTCGACCGCCCAGAAGCCGCAGACGCCGAAGGCCCCTTCGTGCGGCGGCAGGCCGTCGCGCCCGGGGGGGTAGCGGTAGAGGAGGCCGGTGTCGCCAGCGCCGAGCCGCTCCTGCACCCGCGCCAGCGTCGCCCGCATGCGCGGCGAGCCGGCCTCCTCGAAGCCGTAGACGCCGAGGAGGAGCAGCGTCGCGTCCAGCTCCTCGCCGTCCAGCTCGTCGACGTAGCTGCCGAGCCGCTCGCTCCAGCCGCGGTCCTCGACCGCGGCGCGGATCGCGTCGCGCTGGCGCCTGAAGCCGGCGAGCGGCACGCGCACCAGCCCGCGCTCGGCGAGCTTCACCAGCCGGTCGAGCGCCACCCAGCACATCGCCTTCGAGAAGGTGTGGTGCCGGGCGCCGGTGCGCTGCTCCCAGAGGCCCTGGTCGGGCTGGCGCCAGAGGCGGCACACCGCCTCCCCCACCGCGGCGAGGAGCCGCCCCTGGGCGCCGTCGAGCGTGCCGCCGCGGGCGACGAACTGGTAGGCCGTGTCCACCACCTCGCCGAAGATATCGAGCTGGAGCTGCCGCTTGGCGCCGTTCCCCACCCGCACCGGCCGCGCGCCGGCGTAGCCCGCGAGGTGCGCCAGCTCGCGCTCGTCCGGCGCCTCCTCGCCGTGCAGGTCGTAGACGACGCGCAGCCGGCGGCGGTGGCGGTGGGTGGCGTGGAGGAGCCAGG
>DASWHY010000695.1:0-7140 GCA_036397955.1 Thermoanaerobaculia bacterium
GGCAGGTCGCTGCGGAACTCCACCGTCAGCGTCGCCTCCGTCGGCTGCTGCTGCGGCTCGACCGCGGGCAGCGTCTCCGCCACCGCCGGCGCCGGGGACGGGGACGCGGCCTCGGTCGCCGGTGGGGGCGGGCGCGACCGCTGCGCGCGCTGCGCCGCCGCCTGCCGCTCGCGGCCGGCCGCCGCCGTCCGCAGGAGCTGCGGCGCCTCGGGATGGTGGGGGTCGAGCTCCAGGATGCGCCGGCTCGCCGCCTCGGCGGCGTCCCAGCCGCGGCGGCGCAGGGCGGTGCGCGCTTCCTCCAGGCGGCTGCCGATCTCCTGCTCGATCACCTGCCGCCGCGCCAGGTCCATCGTCTCCCGCTCCGCGTCGCGGCGCAGCTTGCCGAGCACCGTGACGAAGGGGGCCAGCCGCTCGGCGCGGCCGAAGGCCTCCGCGGCCGCCGGCGCCTGGCCAGCCTCACGCAGCGTCGCCCCTTGCGAGAGGAGGGGCACGACCTGCGGATGGACGTCCGGCGCCGCGGCGCCGGCGGGGGCCGGCGGCTGGGTCCAGGCGAGCAGCAGGAGCGCCGCCGCCACCCCGAAGATCGGCACCGCCGCCGCCGCGGCGGTGAGGAGAGCGAGACGGCGAGGCGCCGGGGCGCGCGGCACGCTCGCCGCGGCCGGCGGCGCCGGGCGCTCCGGCATCGGGTCGGGCGGGACGAGCGGCACGACGTCCGCCAGCTCGAGCCCCGAGGAGACGGTCTCGTCGGCGCCCGGCAGCGGGCTCAGCGCGATCTCGCCGCTCGGGGTCTCGGCGGCGGCGGCCGCAGCCGCGGGCGCCGCACCGGCAGCCGGCGCGGCCCGCTTGCGCGGCAGCAACCGTCTCCAGATCGGCACCACCGGTGCCGCCGGCGCCGCCTCGGCGAGCACCGCCGTCGCCGCCAGGCTCTGCGTCTCGTTGAGCGACTCGGTGTCGGCGGCCGGCCGCTCCCCCACCAGGCGCTTCAGCTCGTCGGTCAGCTCGCGCGCCCGCTGGTAGCGCTCGGCCGGGTCCTTGGCCAGGGCCCGGCCGAGGATGCGCTCCACCTCCGGCGGCAGGTCGCGCACGTACTGGCGCGGCGGCGTGAACCCGTCGTAGACGATGCGGTGGGAGACAACCGTCAGGTTCTCGCCCTGGAACGGCTTGTGCCGGGTGAGCATCTCGTAGAGCACCACGCCGAGCGAGAAGAGGTCGGCGCGGTGGTCCACCTCCTTGCCCAGGATCTGCTCCGGCGCCATGTAGTTCGGGGTGCCGAGGAGCTGCCCCTCCTGCGTCAGGTTCGAGGTGTCGAGCCGCGCGATGCCGAAGTCGGTGATCTTCACCCGGTTGTCGGCGGTGATGATGACGTTGGCGGGCTTGACGTCGCGGTGGACGACGCCGCGCGAGTGGGCGTAGTCGAGCGCCTCGCCGACCTGGCGCACGATCTCGGCCGCGAACGGCAGGCCGAGCGGCGTCCCGCCCTGGAGGAGCTGCTTCAGGTTGGTGCCGCGGACGTACTCCATGGCGATGAACGCCACGCCGTCCGCGCCCTCCTCGACGACGTCGTGGATGGTGACGATGTTGGGGTGGGAGAGGATGCCCGCGCTCTGCGCCTCGCGGATGAAGCGGGCGCGGAACTGCTGCAGCTCCTGGTCCTTGACCGAGTAGCCGACGCGGAAAGTCTTGAGCGCCACCAGGCGCCCGATCAGCGGGTCGCGCGCCAGGTAGACCACTCCGGCCGCGCCCTTGCCGAGCTCGTCGAGGATCTCGTAGCGGCCGAGTCGGCTAGGAGTGGCAGGCAACATCGACGTCGTTTGGACGCGAGAGTCGGAAGGGGCATTGTAGGCTCCGCAGGCCCCCGAGTCAAACCCTCGCGCGGGCCGCTAAGCGCTTCTGCCCCTTGCGTTTAACCCTCGAGGCACGGACCGGCGCCGAGCCGGGTCGCTGTGGTATATTGCCGCGCTGCTCTCCCGGCCGGGAGCGCCGCGCCTTCCCACAGGAGGTCCCCACGCATGCAGGTCGACAGTCCTGAGAAGATCCGCAACCTCGCGGTGGCGGGACACAACGACACCGGCAAGACCACCCTGGTCTCGGCCCTGCTCTACGCGGGCGGCGTGGTCAACCGGTTGGGGCGGGTCGAGGACGGCAACGCGCCGACGGACTTCGACCACGAGGAGGTGCAGCGCGGGATCTCGATCGGGCTCGGCACCTGCTTCGTGCCCTGGAAGGGGCACAAGGTCAACCTCATCGACTGCCCCGGCTACGCCATCTTCCTGACCGAGACCAAGGCCGGGATGCGGGCGGCGGACGCGGTCCTGCTCTGCGTCAACCCGGTGGCCGGCGTCGAGGTCAATACCGAGCGCGTCTGGAGCTACGCCGAAGAGCTGGGGCTGCCCGTCCTCCTCCACCTCGCCAAGATGGACCGTGAGCGGGCCGACTTCGAGCGCGCCCTCGCGGGCCTCCAGGCGCGCTTCGGCCGCGGCGTCCTGCCGCTCCAGCTGCCGATCGGCGGCGAAGGGAGGTTCGAGGGGGTCGTCGACCTGGTGCAGAACCGCGCCTACCGCTTCGCGCGCGACGGCAACGGCCGCGCCGAGCCGGCGGAGGTGCCGGCCGAGCACGCCGCCGAGATCGATGCCTGGCGCGGGCGGCTGGTCGAGGCGGTGGCCGAGACGGACGACGCGCTGATGGAAGGGTTCTTCGAGAACGGCTCGCTCGAGCAGGCCGACTTCGAGGCGGGCTTGAAGCGCGCGGTGGCGCGGCGGCAGGTCTTCCCGCTCACCCTTTCGGCGGCGGCGCACGGCATCGGCCCCGCCGCCCTCCTCGACGCCGTCGTCGCCCACGCCCCTTCCCCCGCCGAGCGCCCCGGCTTCCCGGCGGCGAACGTCGGCGGCGACCCGATCGAGGTCGCGACCGGACCCGGCGAGCCCGCCGCCGCCCTCGTCTTCAAGACCCTCAACGACCCCTTCACCGGCAAGCTGACGCTGGTGCGGGTGGTCTCCGGCACCGTGCGCTCCGACTCCAGCCTGTGGAACGCGCGCAGCGAGGACGCCGAGCGGCTCGGCCACCTGCTCGTCCTCCAGGGCAAGCAGACGGCGCCCGTCGGGCAGCTCGTCGCCGGCGACATCGGCGGCGTCGCCAAGCTCAAGCACACCCACACCGGCGATACCCTCTGCGCCAAGGAGCGGCCGCTGCGGCTGGCCTGGATCACGGTGCCGGAGCCGGCGATGGCCTTCGCGATCAAGCCGAAGAGCAAGGGGGACGAGGAGAAGATCGGCGAGGCGATGGCCCGGCTGATGGAGGAGGACCTGACGCTGCGCGCCGGCCGCGACCCCGAGACCCACGAGGTCCTGCTCTCCGGCACCGGCCAGCTCCACATCGAGATCGCGGTGGCGAAGCTCAAGCACCGCTACCACGTCGACGTCGAGCTGCACCAGCCGAAGGTGCCCTACCGCGAGACCATCCTGCGCCCCGCCGACGGCCACGGCCGGCACAAGAAGCAGACCGGCGGCCGCGGCCAGTTCGCCGACTGCCGGATCAAGATCGAGCCGATGCCGCGCGGCGGCGACTTCGAGTTCGTGGACGAGATCTTCGGCGGCTCGATCCCGCAGAACTACCGGCCGGCGGTCGAGAAGGGGATCCAGGACGCCCGCCACCGCGGCTACCTCGCCGGCTACCCGGTGGTCGACTTCCGCGTCCGCCTCCTCGACGGCCAGTACCACGACGTCGATTCCTCGGAGCTCGCCTTCAAGATCGCCGGCTCGCTGGCCTGGAAGGACGCCATGCAGAGCGCCAAGCCGACCATCCTCGAGCCGATCATGAAGGTCGAGATCGCCACCAGCGACGAGTTCATGGGCGACATCATGGGCGACCTCTCGCACCGCCGCGGGCGGCCGCAGGGGATGGACTCGCAGAACGGCGCCCAGCTCATCAAGGCGCTGGTGCCGATGTCCGAGATGCTCAACTACGCCCCCGCCCTGCGCTCGATGACCCAGGGCCGGTCGAGCTTCACCATGGAGTTCTCGCACTACGAAGAGGTGCCGCGCCCGGTGCAGGAGAAGATCATCGCCGACGCGCAGAAGCACAAGCAGGAGCAGGAGGCGTAGAGACCGCTGGCCTCACTCCGCACTCTGCGCCGGCGCCTCATCCTGATCGTCATCGTCTACTGCTTCGCCGGGGCGGCGAGCCAGAAGCTGGTGCCCGGGGTGGACGAGATCTTCCCCTTCTTCGGCTGGTCTCTCTTCTCGAAGGTCCCGAACCTGGAAAGCAGGTATTGGATCGTCATCGACCGGCACGACGGCCGGCCGGTCGAGCCTCCCGTCTCCTTCCTCCAGGCCCCCGAATCGATCGTCACCGGCAACCGCTGGGTCGCCCGGAAGGTGATCCAGAGACTGGGGCGGGCCGTCGACGACGGCAGAACCGAGGACGTCGAAGGCCTGCGCCGGTTGCTCGAGCACAACTACCTGAAGGGGCGCGTGCGCTACGAGCTCCTCTTCGAACGCTACCAACCCCTGGACAAGTGGAAGACGGGGGAGAGCAGAGAGAGGAGGCGCCTGGCGAGCTTCGACAGCGGCGACTCGAATGAAGACCAAGGGCCGCGTTGAGGCCGTTGCGGCGTTCTTCCGCCCGCGGCCCGCCGTGCCGGGGGCGGGGCGGACGGCGCTGCTGGCGAGCCGGGAGAGATTCCTCAGCGCCCAGGCGCTCATCGTGGCGTTCTACGCCGTGCTGCTCTTCTTCGCCCTGAGCAATCTCTTCTCCTGGCAGGACTACCTGAACGCGACGGAGCTCACGCCCCGCTGGCCGCTCTTCTGGCTGCGCTTCGTGGACATCCGCTCCGGGATCGCCTTCATCCTGTGGTTTCACCTCCTGGGCGGCTTTCTCGGCGTCACCCTGTCCGGCTACCGCTTCGCACGCATCCTGGTGTTCTGCTCCTGGTTGGAGTTCCTGGCGCTCCGCTACTCGTTCGGGTCCATCAACCACGGCGACCACCTCGGCCTTCTCCTCACCTTCGTCCTCATCTTCCTGCCGCCGGGATGGAGCTCCCGCCCGACGCCCACGCGGTACCTGCGGACCGCGACCCTGCTGGTCTTCTCCGGCTGCCAGGCTTTGATCATGCTGACGTACAGCATGTCCGGGATGTGGAAGGTGGGTGGGGTGGTGCAACAGGCGCTCGAGGGGGAGGTCACGTACCTCGCCCCCTCGGCGCTCGCCCGGCAGGTGGCGGCCAAGCTCCTTTCCGACGAGTCCTCCGGCATCCTCGGTCCGTGGCTGATCGAGCACTCCTGGGCGGGCTGGCCGCTGATGATCGCCGCGCTTTATCTGGAGGTCTTCGCACTGTGGGCGGTGTCTCGCCCATCGCTGCATCGCGGCTGGGGCCTGGGCCTCATCCTGCTCCACGTCTCCACCCACCTGACGATGGGTGTCGGGTTTCCCCAGAACCCTCTCTGGCTCGCCCTGTTCCTCGTCCTCTCGCCGTTTCGCCCGCAGCCACCCCGCTGGCGCCAGGCCCTGCGCGACCTGCCCCTCTTGGGGCGGTGGTTGGGGCCCTCTGGTATCGTCGCCGGCGCGCAGAAGCACGAGCAGAAGGAGGAGGCCTAACCCTTGGTTCAAGCCACGCAGCTCCGCGCCGGCATGTGCATCCTCTTCGAGAAGGACATCTGCCGCATCATGTCGGTGCAGCACGTCACCCCCGGCAACTGGCGGGGGTTCGTCCAGGCGCGCATGCGCAGCCTGAAGAGCGGCAACAGCTTCGAGCACCGTTTCGGCTCGACCGAGCGGGTGGAGCGGGCGATCCTCGACACCCACCCGATGGAGTACCTCTACTCCGACTCCTCCGGGCACCACTTCATGAACCAGGAGAACTACGAGCAGGTGGCCCTCGACGACGAGACGCTCGGCAGCTCCATGCTCTACCTGCTGCCCAACACGGTCATCAAGGTGGACTTCCACGAGGGCCAGCCGGTGGGCATCGAGCTCCCCAACACGGTCAGCCTGGAGGTCGTGGAGACCGACCCGCCGCTGCGCGGCGCCACCGCCAGCGCCTCCTACAAGCCGGCCAAGATGGAGACCGGTTTGGTGGTGCAGGTGCCGCCGTTCATCGAGGTGGGGACCAAGATCCTCATCGACACCCGCGAAGACAAATACCTGAGTCGCGGGTAGCGCCCGGGCCACGTCCCGGGCGTTCTTTCGGCCACGCATGGACCCCAACCTCGTCCTCCTCGGCCTCACCTGGTTCGTGGTCTTCCTCTTCTCGACCACGCTGCACGAGGCCGGGCACGCGCTGGCCGCCAAGAAGCTCGGCGACCCCACCGCCTACCACGGCGGGCAGGTCTCCCTCTCCCCCTTCCCGCACATCCGGCGCGAGCCCTTCGGCATGGTGCTGGTGCCGCTGCTCTCCTTCGTCCTGTCGCGCGGCGGCTGGATGATGGGCTGGGCGAGCGCGCCCTACGACCCGCTCTGGGCCCACCGCCACCCGCGGCGGGCGGCGGTGATGGCGCTCGCCGGCCCGGCGGCGAACCTGCTGCTGGTGGTGCTGGCCGGGGGGCTGGTGCGACTGGGGGTGGCGACGGGGGTTTATCGGGTGCCGGAGTTCGTGACCTTCACGGCCGTGACCCAGCCGACCGGCGGCGGGCTGGCCGCGGCCGCGGTGCTGCCGCTCTCGATCTTTTTCACCCTCAACCTCGTCCTCTTCGTCTTCAACCTGCTCCCCCTGCCCCCCCTCGACGGCAGCGCCGCGATCGCCATCCTGATGCCCGACGAGATGGCCCGCCGCTACCAGGAGTTCCTCCACAACCCGAGTTTCTCCTTCCTCGGCATCCTCATCGCCTGGCGCCTCTTCAACCCGGTCTTCGGCCCGGTGCACACGGTGGCGCTGCGGCTGCTGTACTGGGGGGCGATCTAGCTCGGGTAAGGCCTTAGCGGACGAAGTAGCGGTAGTGCCCGGTGACCTCGTAGGCGAAGAGGATGTCCTCGAGCCGCGTGCCGGCGCCGATGTTGTGGACGACGAAGCGGCGGTCCGTTCGCGCAACGGGGCGGTCGGAGACGATGCCGACGTGGGGCACTCCCGACGGCAGGCGCCAAGTGACGACGTCGCCCGGAAGGTAGTCAGCACCACGGCTGGTGACCGGCACGGCCTTGCCGCCACGG
>DASWHY010000696.1:0-5229 GCA_036397955.1 Thermoanaerobaculia bacterium
CGGACCTCCACGTCCATCTCGTGGCGTAGCGGCTCAGCCATCGTCTCTGCCCTCGCTTCCCACGCCGTGGCGCAGCACGGTCCAGAGGATCTTGTGGCCGGCGCGCAGGGTGCCGGCGACGGTGCCGGTGATCTTCGAGACGCCCACCCGCCGGCGGTAGGAGACCGGCACCTCGGCGACGCGCAGCCCGCGGCGCAGCGCCTTGACCTGCATCTCGGCCGTCCAGCCGAAATCGGGGTCGGACATGCCGAGCCGCTCGAGCGCCGCCCAGCGGACCGCGCGGAACGGTCCGAGGTCGGTGTAGCGGTGGCCGTAGAGCAGCCGGATCAGCGCGCAGGCGACGAGGTTCCCCGCCCGCGCCTGCGGCAGCAGCGCCCGCGGCTCCCGCTCGCCGAGGATACGCGACCCGACGACCAGGTCGGCCGCGCCGGCCAGGATCGGCGCCACCAGCCGCGGCAGCTCGTCGGGGTGGTCGGAGTAGTCGGCGTCCACGAAGACGACGACGTCGGGCGGATCGTTGGCGCGCAGCCAGGCGAGCGCCGCGAGGCAGGCGCTGCCGTAGCCGCGCCGGCGGGCGTCGACGACGACCGCGCCGCCGCGCCGCGCCGCCGCCGCGGTGCCGTCGCGCGAGCCGTTGTCGGCCACCACCACCCGCCGCACCGGCGGACGCGGCAGGTCGGCGAGGACGAGCGGCAGCGAGCGCTCCTCGTTGAGGGCGGGGATGACGACGTCGATCGTCGGCCCGGGTGCCGGCTCGCGCATCCACGCATCTTAGCGGCGCCTTGGACGGCCGCGGAGCGGTTGTGCGATGCTCCGTCCGACCGCCATGCGCTCGCGCCGCGCCGTCCTCCTCCAGCCGCCGTTCACGACGCTCCTCGCCTCGGTGCGCCGGGCGCCGCCCGCCCGCCGCGGCCGCTGACGCTTGCCCCTCCACCCCTACAACGGCGTCCGGCCGCGCCTGGGCCAGCGGGTCTTCCTGGCCCCCGGGGCGCACGTCGCCGGCGACGTCGAAGTCGGCGACGACGTCTCCTTCTGGTTCCACACCGTCGCGCGCGGCGACGTCAACTCGATCCGCATCGGCGCGCGCACCAACGTCCAGGACGGCAGCGTCCTCCACGTCACCCACGAGCGGCACGCCCTGGCGCTCGGCGCCGGCGTGGTCGTCGGCCACCAGGCGGTCCTCCACGGCTGCACCGTCGAAGACGGGGCGCTGATCGGCATCGGCGCGCGGGTGCTGGACGGCGCGGTCGTCGAGGCCGGCGCGCAGGTCGGGGCCGGTGCCGTCGTGGCGCCGGGGGCGCGCGTGCCGGCCGGGCACCTCGCCTTAGGAGTCCCGGCGCGGGTGGCGCGGCCGCTGACCGACGAGGAGCGGCGGGCGATCGGCGACATCGCCGAGCGCTACGTGGCGCTCAAGGACCGCTACCTGGCGGCGCTGGGGGAGGAGCGGTGAGCCCGGGCGCGGTGCGCAGCGTCAAGGGGACGCGCGACCTCCTGCCGCCGGAGACGGCGATCTGGGCGGCGGTCGAGGCGGTGGCGCGGCGCGTCTTCACCGCCTACGGCTACGGCGAGGTCCGCACCCCGGTGCTCGAAGAGACCGAGCTCTTCGTGCGCAGCGTCGGCGAGACGACCGACATCGTCGGCAAGGAGATGTACACCTTCCGCGACAAGAAGGGGCGGAGCCTGACGCTGCGGCCGGAGAACACGGCGCCGGTCGTGCGCGCCTTCGTCGAGCACGGCCTGCACCAGCTGCCGGCGCCGGTCAAGCTCTTCTACATCGGGCCGCAGTTCCGCTACGAGCGGCCGCAGGCGGGGCGGTACCGGCAGTTCTACCAGATCGGCGCCGAGCTGATCGGCGACCCCGGGCCGCTCGCCGACGCCGAATTGCTCCTCATGCTCGCGCGCTTCCTGGAGGAGCTGGGGTTCGGCGCGCTCGTCGTGCTGCTCAACACGGTCGGCGACGAAGCCTCGCGCGCCGCCTACCGGCAGGCGCTGCGCGACTACCTCGAGCCCCGCCGCGAGGCGCTCGGCGAGGACAGCCGCCGCCGGCTCGAAGCCAATCCGCTGCGCATCCTCGACAGCAAGGACCCGGCGGAGCGCGAGCTGCTGGCCGCCGCGCCGGCGCTCGCCGACCACCTGAGCGCCGAGGCCCGCGCCCACTTCGACGCGGTGGTGGCGATGCTCGACCGCTTCGGCGTCCGCTACCGCATCGAAGGGCGCCTGGTGCGCGGGCTCGACTACTACACGCGCACGGTCTTCGAGATTGTCGCGGAGGGCCTCGGGGCGCAGGACGCGATCGTCGGCGGCGGGCGCTACGACCGGCTGGTCGCCGAGCTGGGCGGCCCCGAGGTGCCGGGGATCGGCTTCGCGATCGGCGAGGACCGGCTGGTGGACGTGCTGCCGCAGGCGTTCCGGGACGCGCACCGCCCGCCGGCACCGGTGCTCGTCACCGCCGTGGGCGGCGTGGGCGCGGAGGAGGCTCTGGCGCTGGCCGAGGAGCTGCGGCGAGCCGGCGTCGCGGCCCTCGCCGAGCTTTCCGGCCGCGCGCTCAAGAACGCGCTCAAGCGGGCGGACCGGCTGGGCGTGCGCCAGGTGGCGATCCTGGGCGACGAGGAGCTGGCGGCCGGCGAGGTGACGCTCAAGGACCTCGGCACGGGGGAGCAGGTGCGGGTGCTGCGCGGAGAGCTCCTCGAGAGGCTCACGCGACGAAGAGCAGAGGAATGAGACATGAAGCGTAGGGGCGCGGGGACGTTGACCAGGGAAGACGTCGGCCACAAGGTGCTGCTCCAGGCTTGGGTGCAGCGCCGGCGCGACCACGGCGGCGTCATGTTCCTCGACCTTCGCGACCGCAGCGGCATCGCGCAGGTGGTGGTCAAGCCGGAGGAGCGCGGGGCGGCCGCCGCGGCCCTCGCCGACGTGCGCGCCGAATGGGTCGTCGAGGTGGAGGGCGAGGTCGTCGAGCGCGCGCCGGAGAACGTCAACCCGCAGCTCCCGACCGGCGCCTTCGAGGTGCTCGCCGAGCGCGCCGCCGTGCTCGCACAGTCCGAGCCCCTTCCCTTCGCCGTCGACGCCCGCGCCGGCACCGAGGCCGCCGAGGAGACCCGCCTCCGCCACCGCTACCTCGACCTCCGCCGCCCCGAGCTGCAGCAGAACTTCGTGCTCCGCGACCGGGTGGCGCTCGCGGTGCGCAACTACTTCCACGAGCGCGGCTTCCTCGACGTCGAGACGCCAATCCTGACGCGCTCGACGCCCGAGGGGGCGCGTGACTACCTGGTCCCCAGCCGCGTCCACCGCGGCAGCTTCTACGCCCTGCCGCAGTCGCCGCAGCTCTTCAAGCAGATCCTCATGGTCTCCGGGTTCGAGCGCTACGTGCAGATCGCCCGCTGCTTTCGTGACGAGGACCTGCGCGCCGACCGCCAGCCGGAGTTCACGCAGATCGACCTCGAGATGTCGTTCGCCGTCGAGGAGGACGTCTTCGAGCTGGTCGAAGGGCTCTTCGCGCGCGTCTTCCCGCTCGCCGGCATCACCCCGCCCGAGCGCTTCCGCCGCCTGACCTACGCCGAGGCGGTGGCGCGCTACGGCAGCGACCGCCCCGACCTGCGCTTCGAGCTGCCGATCGCCGACCTCACGGCGCGGCTCGGCGAGAGCGGCTTCCGCGGCTTCCGCGAGGCGGTGGCGGCGGGCGGCGTGGTGCGCGGCTTCGCGGTGCCGGGGGCGGCGGGGGCGAGCCGCAAGGACGTGGACGGCTGGGCGGAGGCGGCGCGGCGGCGCGGCGCCGCGGGCGTCCTGACGCTGCGGCGGAAGGACGGCGAGCTGGCGTTCCAGGTCAAGGGCGCGCTCGGCGCCGACGAGCTGGCCGGCGCGGCCGCGGCGCTCGGGCTCGAGGAAGGCGGGCTCGCGCTCCTCGCCGCCGGGCCGGAGAGAACCGTCGCCGCGGCGCTCGGCGCCCTCCGCCTCGACCTCGCCCGCACCTACGGCCTGGTGCCGGAGAAGCGCTACGAGTTCCTCTGGGTGACCGGCTTCCCGCTCGTCGAGTGGAACCCGGACGAGCAGCGCTGGGACTCGATGCACCACCCCTTCACCAGCCCCGATCCGGCGGACCTGCCGCTCCTCGACAGCGACCCGGGGGCGGTGCGCGCCCGCGCCTACGACGTGGTGCTCAACGGCACCGAGCTGGGCGGCGGCTCGATCCGCATCCACGACCCGCGCCTCCAAGGCCGGATCTTCGCGCTCCTGGGGATCGGCCCGGAGGAGGCGCAGGCCCGCTTCGGCTTTTTCCTGGAGGCGCTGCGCTACGGCGCGCCGCCGCACGGCGGCATCGCGCTCGGGCTGGACCGGATGGTGATGCTCCTCGCCGGCGCCACCTCCCTGCGCGAGGTCATCGCCTTCCCCAAGACGGCGCTGGCCAGCGACCTGATGACCGCGGCGCCCTCCGCGGTCGACGAGCGGCAGCTCCGGGAGCTGGGGATTCAGATCGTCCCGCCCCCAGATCCTTCGCTGCGCTCAGGATGACATCGCGGGAAGATGCGTGGGTACGACCCTTCGGATGTCAACCTGAGCGTAGCGAAGGATCTGGGCGGGGGAGTCCTGCGGCTGCGAATTCGGCCTGGACTAGCGTCACAAACTCCGCCAACTGCGTTCTCTCTTCGTCCGCGTTCCAGCCCAGGCGCTTGCCGAGCAGCGCCGCCGCCTGCGGCGCCGCGGCGAGGCAGGCCGGCAGATCAAGCAGCCCCGGCTCGCGCCGCCGCAGCAGCAGGTCGTCGAGCGCCAGCGCCCAGTCGTCGTCCGCGTCCGGCGCGGGGAGCGGCAGCCGATCCGTCACGCACGGACCGGGCGCCCGCTCCAGCCGCGGCCCGATCTCCCGCAGCACGGCGTCCACGCAGTCCTCGGCCATCCGCCGGTGGCTGGTCAGCTTGCCGCCGGCGAGCACCCAGGTCCCCGGCGCCGCCCGCGCCACGACGTGCTTCCGCGACACGGCGCTGGGATGGATCCGCCCGTCGCGCGAGCGCCGCGCCACGAGCGGCCGGAGGCCGGCAAAGACCCCGGTCACGTCCGCGGCCCCGAGTTCCGCGTCCGGGAACGCGTGCCGCACGATGCGCAGCAGGTAGGCGACGTCGTCCGGCGTGGCGCGCACCGCGGCGGGCGGCGTCGCGTCGTCCTGCTCGGTCGTGCCGACGACGGTGTGCTCACCGGCGGGCATGGCGAAGGCGAGGCGGCCGTCGTCCGGCGAGC
>DASWHY010000697.1:0-12731 GCA_036397955.1 Thermoanaerobaculia bacterium
CTCCCCCACCAGCACCAGGCGCGAGCGGTGGAGGGCCATGCGCTCGGCCACCTCGTCGGCCGGGGCGTCAGGCGCGACCCATTCGAGCTCCGGCGCCATGACGCGCTCGACCCGGCGCTCGCCCAGCCCGTGCTGGAGCGCGGCGTCGAGAAGCTGGCGGGTGACGGTGCCGACGACGCGCCCTTCGGCGTCCACGACCGGCGCGGCGTTGACGCGGCGGGTGTTCAGCTCCTCCTTGGCAGCAGCGACCGTGAGGTCGGCGGCGACGGTGGCGAAGCGGCTCACCATGAGGTCGGCGGCCCGGGCGGACGGCGGCAGGGCGTGAGCGAGGAAGGCGAGGAGCCGCTCGCGCACCTCGAGCATCGTGCCGTCGAGGCGGGCCGAGGCAGCGGTGGGGTGTCCGCCGCCGCCGCCGAAGTCGGCGAGCACCGCGCCGAGGTCGAAGCCGGCCAGCTCGCCGCGCGCGATGAGGGTCACCCGGTCCCCCTCGCCGAAGAGCGCGAAGAGGAGCGGCAGGTCGAACAGCTCCAGGCAGCGCGAGACGAGCGGCGCCAGCTCGTCCACGTACTCCCCGAGGTCGAGCTCGACGAGGCCGACGCGGTGGCCGCGCAGGCGGTGCACCTCGAGGTCGCGGGTCATGCGGTGGAGCACTTCGATGTGCGCCGGGTCGAGCCGGCGGGCGGCGAAGCGGCGGACGGCGCCGAGGTCCGCGCCCTGCTCGAGGAGCCAGGCGGCGGCGCGGTGCTCGCGCGGCCCGGTCGTCGGATAGGTCAGGAGGCCGGTGTCCTCGTAGATGCCGAGGAGGAGGGCGGTGGCCTCGGCGGCGGCGACCCCGAGCCCGCGCTCGCGCAGGAGCTCGACCATGAGCGTCGCAGTGGAGCCCGCCTCCGGGTCCACGAGGCCGCCGGCGACCGGCAGGTCGGCCTCGGAGTCCGGATGGTGGTCGTAGGCCCAGACCTCGATCGCCGGGTGCCGCTCGAGCCACTCGGCGACGACGCCGATCCGGTCACGCTGGCGGATGTCGCAGAGGACGACGCGGGTCAGGGCGGCGGGATCGACGTCCCTCTGCCGCAGCTCTTCGAACTCGACGAGCCCCCCTTCCAGCGCCCGGCGCAGCGACTCCTCGCGCGAGCCGGGGAAGAAGAGGCGCGCCTCCGGATGGAGCTTGCGCGCCGCGAGCATGGCCCCGAAGCCGTCGAAGTCGGCGCCGACGTGGGTGGAGATGAGCTCCATCGCCGGGATTGTAGCGCCCGGTGGCCGAGCGCCCCGCGACGGCGATCCGAGCGCCGGCTCAGCGCCGCTTGAAGAACTGCACGGCGCGCTCGTGCTGCTCGGCTTCGGCGCGAGTCTTGAAGGTGCCCAGGTTGCGGCGCTTGCCGGTCTTGGGGTCCTTCTTGCGCGAGTAGAGGCGGTACTCGCCGGAGGCGAGCTTGCGGATCATCGCCGGCTCAGCTCTTGGCGCGCGTCCTGGCGGCCTTCTTGGCGGCGCGCGAGCGGTCGGCCTTCGAGCGGCGGGCCGCGGCGCTCTTGGCGTGCCGCGAGAGGGCCGTCTTCGAGGCCGCGCTGCGGCCTTCCTTCTTGAGCGCCTTGCGAGCCCCCCGCGATCGCGCCGGCGACGGCTTCTTCTTCGCGGCGCCCTTCTTGAGGTCGCGGGCCGCCTGCTCGCGCGTCTCCTTCGGCGCCTCCCCCTTCTCCGGCGGCGGCAGCTTGACGCCGGCGCGGCGCGCCTTGGAGAGCCCGATCGCGATCGCCTGCTTGGTCGAGCGGGCACCGTGCTTGCCCTCGCGGACGTGCTCGATCTCCTCGTGCACGAACTCCCCGGCCTGGGTGCTCGGCGACTTCCCCTTGCGCTTGGCCTGGCGCGCGCGCTCGACGGTTTCTTTCTCCGGCATGGCAAGCTCCTTTCCTTTCAACGCCTTGCTGCAAGCGCCATGCCCCGGCGGCGAGAACTCCCGACGCGGAGCTCCGTAGAGAGGAGGAACGGAGGCTCCTCATGGATCGATGGCGCTTTTTCGCTGCGCTCGGCGTTGCGGCCGCCACGCCGGCGGCGTGCACCGCCTTTCCCTCGCCGTCCCCGACCGCAGAGGCCGCGCCGATCACGGCCGCCGCCGTGCGAACACACGTCATGGTCCTTGCCGACGACGACCTGGAAGGTCGCGGCGGCGGCTATCCCGGCGAGGAGAAGGCCGCCGCCTACATCGCGGAGCGCTTCCGCGCGGCGGGCCTCGAGACCTTCGTGCAGGCGTTCGACTTCATTCCGCGCGCCCCGGAGCGTCTCGACCAGCTCCTCACCTCGCGCAACGTCCTCGCCGTCCTCCCCGGCGCCGACCCGCGCCTCGCCGGCGAGGTCGTCCTGGTCGGCGCGCACCACGACGGCCAGGGGCGCACCGGCCAGGCCGACGGCGGGCGCCTCCCGCTCGAAGACCTCGCGGCTCGCGCGGACACGATCTGGAACAGCGCCGACGACAACGCCTCGTCGGTGGCGGCGGTGCTGGAGATCGCCCGTGCGCTGGCCGGCGGCGCGGCGCGGCCCCGGCGCACCATCGTCTTCGCCACCTTCGGCACCGAGGAGCACGCGCTCAATGGCTCCGCCCACCTGGCACAACATCCTTGGCCGCGGGGGGCCCGCTGGGGCGCGGTCGTGAACCTCGAGAAGCTGGGCCGCGCTCCGGACCAGTTCCTGATCATGGCGGGGTGCAGCACGAGCGCGGAGTGGCTGGGGGTGCTGGGCCAGGCAAACGCCGCCGCCGGCGCCGCTGTCGAGTGCCTCCTCCCCGAGCTGGTCGCCGACACCGACCATTACCCCTTCGGCGCGCTGGGGGTCCCGGCGATCGTCCTGGGGACGGCGCACGAGGTGGACACACACCAGCCCAGTGACGAGAGCGGGCGTCTCGACTACGCCGCCCTGGCGCGGCGGGCCGGCTACGCGCGGTCGTTCGTGGAGCTGCTGGCCAACCGCGACACGCTCCCCGCCTTCGCGGCGGGCACCGCGCGCGGCAGCGGGCTGCTGCCGGTCACGGCCTCGCCGGCGGAGCGCGAGCGTCTCGGCCTGGGCGAGCGCGGGGCGTTCAAGGCGAGCGACGTGCTCCCGGGCCTCCCCGCGGCAGCGGCCGGCCTTCGCCCTGGCGACTTCGTGATATCTCTCGACGGTCAGCCGTTCACGGTCGAGACGCCCGAACGGAGGATCGAAGAGACGCTCGCCGAGCGCGGCGCCGTCACGCTGGCGGTGCGGCGCGGCGAGAAAACACTGACGATGCGTCTGGAGGGCAACCGATGATCCGCGGCGTGCACACGATGTTCTACTCGTCGCAGCCGGACGAGCTGCGCGCCTTCCTGCGCGACGTCCTGGGGTTTCCCGCGACGGACGTCGGCGACGGCTGGCTGATCTTCGACCTGCCGGAGGCGAACATGGGCTGCCACCCGATCGATCCGGATAGCCCCCCTTCGGGCACGCCGGACGTCTCCTTCTACTGCGACGACATCGCGGCGACGGTCGCGGAGCTGAAGGCGAAGGGCGTCCGCTTCACCGGCGAGGTCGAGGACCACGGCTACGGCTTGGTGACCCACTTCCTGATGCCGGGCGACATCCGGGTCCAGCTCTACCAGCCGCGCTACACCGTCGAGCGCGCCTGAGCCCCGTCTTCAGGCGGTTTCGCGCACCCGCTCCCGCCGCAGCAGCTCCGGCGTCGGGCCGGTGGTCGTCTCGATCGCCGGGAGGTCCATGCCGCGGAGGACTTCTTCGACGGAGGTCAGGCCGACGGTGGCGGCTTTGACCTCGGCTTCGACGAAGGCGGGGTCGCGGCGGGTGAGGGCCTGCTCCTGGATCAGGAGGATCGAGTTCTCGATCCGGCCCAGGCGCGCGCGCAGGCCCTGGAGGTTCTCCTCGGCGCGCTGCAGGTTCTCAAGGCGCTTCTTGAGCACCTCCACGTTCTCCGCCAGCGCCGCCTTGAGCGTCTCGGAGGTCGAGGCCGTCTGGTCGCGCTCCGCCCGGCGCAGCGCCTCCTCGACCTCCTTCTTCGGCACCGCGGTGCAGAGGGCGTCGAGCATCTGCTCGTAGGTGAGGGTGCGCAGGAACACCCACAGCAGCTTGTTGACGCTCTCGACCTGCTGGTCCTCGAAGAGGTCGTCGAGCCCCTTCTCCCCCGCCCGCGTCGCGGCCAGCGACCGCTGCAGCTCGCGGCAGCGCTCGCGGACGGCGTCGAAGCGCTGCCGCCGCGACGCGTTGAGCCCCTTGACGAGCTGCTCGGCCGCCTCCTCGCCGCTCACCGCCTTGCGATAGTCGCGCCGCGCGCGCACCAGGTGCTGGAAGCGCGGGTAGTGCGCCAGTCCGAGGAGGTAGACCAGCTCGGCCGCCGCCACCAGCGGCCAGACGACGAGCGGTTGCATGGTGACGACACCCGCCAGCACGCCGCCGCCGAGCAAGATAACGTTGTAGGGAACCTTGAAGGCCTCCCGGATGTAGTCGAAGATGCCGGCGTCGCGGGCCATCGCTCAGTCCGCGGTGCCGGTGTCGCCGCCCTGCTGCCCGAAGACCTTCGCCTTGAGCACCGCCACCACCTCGCGGAAGTCGGCCCGCGTCTCGACGACCAGCGGCGGCTCGTCCGGCCGCGGCAGCTTGTACTCCTCGGCCAGCCGGCCGGGGTTCGCCTGCATCAGGTAGAGGCGGTCGCCGAGGTAGGCCGCCTCGGGGATCGAGTGGGTGACGAAGAAGACCGTCGCCTGCGCCTCGCGCCAGAGCGCGATGAGCAGCTCCTGCATGGCGTAGCGGGCCTCCGGGTCGAGCGCCCCGAACGGCTCGTCCATCAGGATGATGCGCGGCTTGAGCACCAGCGAGCGGGCGATCGCCACCCGCTGGCGCATGCCGCCGGAGAGCTCGTGCGGGTACTTGTCCTCGTGCCCGGCGAGCCCGACCTTGGCGACCCAGGCGCGCGCCAGCTCCCGCCGCTCCGCGCGCGGCATCACCTTCACCTCGAGGCCGAACTCGACGTTCTGCAAGACCGTGCGGTTGGGGTAGGAGGTGTAGTCCTGGAAGACCATGCCGCGGTCGGCGCCCGGACCGGTCACCGGCTGGCCGAGGACCAAGACCTCGCCGCTCGTCGGCGGGTGGTGCGGCTCGAGGCCGGCGATCAGGCGCAGGATGGTCGACTTGCCGCAGCCGGAGGGGCCGAGGACGGTGACGAACTCGCCGACGTCGGGCAGGTCGTCGACGACGAAGCTCACGTCCTCGATCGCCGTCGTCCAGGAGCGGCCGCGGCGGAACTGCTTGGTGACCTTCCTGAACTGGACAACCGGCGGGCAAGGCCCCTGCGGCACCTTCTCGACCGGCTGCGGCTCCGGGCTCCACTCGGCGGCCGCGGGGGGCGCTTCGACGCGCGCGCTCACCTCAGTCCTCCGCGAACCGGTAGGGGAAGAGGCGGCGCTGCGCCGCCAGCAGCAGGCGGTCGATGCCGAAGGCGAGCAGGCTGATCACCAGCAGCACCCAGTAGATGTGCTCGCGCGGGCCGCGCCGCTGGGCCATCTGGATGATGTAGCCGAGCCCGAACTTGGCGTCGATCAGCTCGGCGAGCACGATGTAGCCGAAGGCCAGGCCGAAGAGCAGGCGCAGCGAGTTGAAGATGTCGGGCAGGGCGATCGGCACCAGCACCTTCCAGACCACCGGCCAGCGCTTCGCCCCCAGCGTGTAGGCGGTCTCGACGTAGCGCTCGTCGACGTCGAGGATGGCGCGCGTGGTGTCGAAGATGACGAAGCCGACGCAGGCGATGAAGAGGAAGAAGACCTTCTGCTGCTCGCCCAGGCCGAACCAGACCAGGGTGAGCGGGATGAGCGCGGCGATCGGCACGTTGCGCAGGAAGAGCGTGGCGGGGCGGAGGAAAGCCTCGACGGCGCGGAAGCAGCCGGCGAGGATGCCCAGCGGCACGCCGATCAGCGCCGCCAGGCCGAAGCCGAGACCGATCCGCCCCAGGCTCCAGCCCGTCGAGCGGGTCAGCGCGGCGTTGAACCAGAGGCTCTCGAAGCTCCTCCATACCTCGCCGGGGCTGGGCAGGGTGAGGGGCGAGAGGATGCGCTCCTCCGGCGCTCCCCAGGTCAGCCCCCACCAGAGGAGGAGGACCAGGGCGACCGAGCCGAGCTGGATCCCCCAGGTCCAGAGCCAGGGGAGGCGGCGGCGCAGCCCGTGCAACAACCGCTACTCCTGCTCGAGCGGGAAGACTTTGATCTCGACGCGCCGGTTGAGCGCGTGGTTGCCCGGCTCGAGCTCCCGCTCCCAGCCGACGCCGTCCACCGAGAACTGGTTGGGCTGCAGCTTGTAGCGCTTGACCAGCTCCTCCTTGACCGCGTTGGCGCGGTTCATCGACAGGTCGCGCACCGCGCCGAAGGGGATGAAGCCCTTCATCGAGGCGTCGGTGTGCCCTTCGATGGTGATGCGCGCCATCCCGAACTGGCCGGCCAGGCGCGCCACGTCCTCGAGGACCTTCGTGGAGTTGGGGTCGTAGAGCGTGCCGTCCTGGTTCTTGTAGGCGAGGTCGTAGGAGTTCGGGTAGAAGTGGATGCGCTGGATGTTGGTGAGGATCTCGGTGGCCTCGGCCTTGATCGCCGAGACCCCCTTCGGCGTGAAGGAGACGGTGTACTCGTCGCGCGAGCTGGCGTAGGGCTCGACGTCCGCGAGCGCCTTGATGGAGGAGAAGTCCATCACCTGGTCGAAGCGCACGGCGCTGCCGATCGAGCCGAGCTTCAGGTAGAGCGTGCTCGCCGTCTCCCAGTAGCGCTCGAAGTTCGTGGGGTTGTTCTGGTTGAGGAAGAAGTCCTTGTTCTCGGCGTAGTTGGTCGAGTGGGCATCGCCCAGCATCGCCATCGCCTCGTCGGGCGGCAGGTTGTAGGCCTTGGCCATCAGGTCGGCGGCGCGGCGGCGCTTGCCCTCGTCCTTGAGCTCCTCGACGGCGTCGAAGAAGCCGCGCACGATGCCGTCGACGATCTTCGGGTTGTCGCGCACGAAGTCGGCGCGCGCGAACATGACGTCGGCGATCAGCTTGTTCGCGGTGGCGGTCGAGACCAGCAGCTTGTTGCCCGGCTGCTCGGCCAGCTTGTAGATGTCGGGCGCCCAGGAGACGCAGGCGGCGAGCCGCTTGTCGGCGTTGAAGGCGGCGGCGGCCTGGAAGGCGTCCTCGGTGAACCGGAAGTCGACCTCCGAGGGCTGCACGCCGGCGTTGATCAGCAGGTTCAGGATCAGGTAGTGCGACGGCGAGTGCTCGGCGAGGGCGATCGACTTGCCCTTCAGGTCCGCCACCGAGCGGATGTTCTGGCGCACCACCACACCGTCGCCGCCGTTCGACCAGTCGACCTGCAGGAAAGCGCGCGGCAGGGCGCGGGAGTCGGCCTTCAACTGCTCGTAGAAGAGCGGGATCATGTCGAGCGTCCAGGCGGTCAGGTGGACGTCGCCGGAGGCGAAGGCGTTGATCGAGGCCGAGGGGCTGTCGATCGTCTTGATGTCGAGCTTGAAGCCGTACTTCTTGGCGAAGAGGCTGTCGGCGTTGGGTGCGGCGCCGCCGTTGGCGTAGAAGATCGGCGCCCAGCCGGCCCAGACGTTGAGCCCGACGACGACGGTGTTGTCGCGCAGCGGCTTGTAGCTCGCCGCCCCGCGCACCGGCGGCAGCCGCTGGGCCGGCACGTACTTGTACTCGGAGACGGTGGTGATGCCGGTCGTGTCCGGCGCCTCGACCTGCCCCTCCGGCAGGTCCTCCTTGCTGATCTCGCCGCCGTCGCCCTTCCCGCTCGGGAAGAGCCAGCCGCGGGCCGACCAGAGCCCCAGCGCCACCAGGCCGATGACGACCAGGACCATCAGGATCCAGGCCGCCGGCTTGAGCTTCACCTCCGAGGGTTCCGCCATCGATCGAGCCTCCGGGAAGAGGGTTGGTACGGCAGCGGCGGATTATGGCACGGCCGGCAGGTTCGGCACGGCGCCTAGCCGTCGGCTCAGCCGCCACTCCCGCCGGGTGGGACGCGACCCACCCGCCGGGGTGTTGGCCGGCCGGCCCGGCGCGGGTAAGAACGGAGCACGTCGCCCGCCAAGGAGAGGCCGCCATGCTCGCCCAACTGCTCGCCGTCGCCGCTCTGCTGACCCTCGCCGTCCTGGCGCTGGTCCCGGTCCTCGCCGCTTACCGCCGGGCGCGCGGCACGCGCCTCATCACCTGCCCCGAGACGCGGGACTTCGCCGCCGTCGAGCTCGACGCCGGGGCGGCGGCCGTCGCCGCCGCGGTCGGCCAGCGCGCGCTGCGGCTCCGCTCCTGCAGCCGCTGGCCCGAGCGGGAGGACTGCGCCCAGCTCTGCCTGGCGCAGATCGAGGCCGCGCCCGACGGCTGCCGGGTGCGCGCCCTCCTGGAGGAGTGGTACGTGGGGGAGTCGTGCCTCCTCTGCGGCAAGCCTTTTCATCGCCTCGAGCTCGGGGACCACAAGCCGGCGCTCATGAGCGCCGACCGGGTCACGCGGGAGTGGCGCGAGATCGCCCCTCTCGAGCTGCCGGGCGTCCTCGCCACGCACTACCCCGTCTGCTGGGACTGCCACGTCGTCGAGACCCTTTACCGCACTCACCCGGAGCTGCCGGTCGAGCGGCCGTGGCCCCGGGAACGCGGAGAGCGGGCCGGTCGAACTGCTGCCTAGCAGATGCCCGAGTCCGCCTGGGCCAAGCCGCCTGCTGTCCCGCTCCTCCCCGGGCCGCGGCACTTTTGATTGATGTCTATCGTGGCGGTCTTGGACGGTCCGCAGTTGCTTTAACGTAGAGACGTCGCTCTCGTTGGGCACCCCTCCAAGACGCGCCATTTTTTCGGCGGCCGCCTAGGCCCAGACGGCCGTTTTGGAAGTCATCGGCAATGAGCGCACGCGTGGGCCAGCGTTGGCCTCCCAACCTCATCTCTCGACTGCGCGCGAGTGCGCTCGATCGGCAAGACGACCGAGCGTACACCTTCCTCGGCGCGGCGGGCGATGAGGTAGCGCACCTCACCTACGGCGAGCTCGACCTGCAGGCTCGCGCCATCGCGGCTCGGTTGCAGACGACCAACGCGGTGGGCCAGCGCGCGTTGCTGCTCTACCCGCCCGGCCTCGAGTTCGTCGCCGCCTTCCTGGGCTGCCTCTACGCCGGGGTGACGGCGGTCCCCGCCTATCCGCCACGCTCGGGCCGGGCCCTGCCGCGGCTGCTGGCCATCGCGGAGGACGCGCAGCCGGCCGTGGCCTTGACGACCAGCGAGCTGCTCCCGAAGCTCCGGGCCCTGGCTGCGCAGCTGCCCGGGCTCGGCGCGATCGGCTGGCTGGCGACCGACGAGACCGCCGCCTCTCTCGCCGACGCCTGGAACGACCCCGAGCCCGGCCTCGAGACCCTCGCCTTCCTGCAATACACCTCGGGCTCGACCGCCTCCCCCAAGGGCGTCATGGTGAGCCACGGCAACCTCCTCCACAACGAGGCGATGATCGCCGCGGCCTTCGGCCAGTCGGCGGCCTCGGTGATCGTCGGCTGGCTGCCGCTCTACCACGACATGGGGCTGATCGGCGACGTGCTGCAGCCCCTCTACCTCGGCGCCACCTGCATCCTGATGTCGCCGGCGGACTTCCTGCAGCAGCCCTGGCGGTGGCTCGACGCCATCTCCCGCTATCGCTCCACCACGAGCGGCGGCCCCAACTTCGCCTACGACCTGTGCGCCCACAAGATCGGCGACGAGCAGCGGGCCGGCCTGGACCTGAGCTGCTGGGAGGTGGCCTTCAACGGCGCGGAGCCGGTCCGTCACGACACGATCGAGCGGTTCACTCGCGCCTTCGCGCCCTGCGGGTTCCACCGCGAGGCCTTCTACCCCTGCTACGGGCTGGCCGAGGCGACGCTCTTCGTCGCGGGCGGCGGCAAGGGCAGGGCCCCGATGGCGGTGACGGTGGAGAGTCCGGCGCTGGAACGCCACCAGGCGACGCTCGCGGCGCCCGGGAGCCCCTCGAGCCGCACGCTGGTGGGCTGCGGCCGGCCCTGGATGGGACAGGAGGTGGCGATCGTCGATCCGGAGTCCCACCTCCGCTCCGCTCCCGGCCGGGTGGGAGAGATCTGGGTCGCAGGGCCCAGCGTCGCGGCCGGTTACTGGCGGCTGCCCGAGGCAACGGAGCAGGACTTCCGCGCACGGCTCGCCGACACCGGGGGAGGACCCTTCCTGCGCACCGGCGACCTGGGGTTCGTCCGCGGCGACGAGCTCTTCGTCACCGGCCGGCTCAAGGATCTGATCATCCTGCGCGGGCGCAACCTCTACCCGCAGGACATCGAGCGGACGGCCGAGGGGAGCCACGCCGCCCTGCGGCCGGGCTGCGGCGCCGCCTTCTCGATCGACGTCGAGGGCGAAGAGCGACTGGTGGTGGTGCAGGAGCTGGACCGCAACCGCGAGGGCGAGGCCGAGGCGGCGGCCGGCGCCGTCCGCCGGGAGGTGGCAGAAGAGCACGAGGCGCAGGTCTACGAGGTGGTGCTGCTCCGCGCCGGCACGGTCCCCAAGACCTCGAGCGGCAAGATCCAGCGCCGCGCCTGCCGCACGGCCCTCCTCGCCGGCAGCCTGGAGGCCGTGCTGCGGAGCGCTCTGGACGGCGCCTCGCCGGTCGCGGGGGAGACGGTCGTCCCCGGGCCCCGGCGCCTTCTCGACCTGGCACCGGAAGCACGCGGGCTCGCCGTCCTGTCCGACCTTCGGGAGTGGGCCGCCCGCGCGCTGCACGTCGATGCCGGCCGCCTGCGACCCGACCGGCCGCTCACCGAGCTGGGTCTCGACTCGCTGGCGGCCATCGAGCTGCAGCACGAGATCGAGTCGGGTCTGGGGGTTTCCCTTCCCCTCACGGTCCTGCTCGACGGGGCCAGCCTAGCCGAGCTCGTGGCCGAGCTCCTGCGCCGGCTGGCGGCGGCTGCCGCGGCCCCCGAGGCCGCGGGAGCACCTCCTCTCACGGCGGCGCCCCTGCCCACGTTGTTCCCCCTCTCTCACGGACAGCGCGCCCTGTGGGCACTCGACCGCCTGGCCCCCGGCACCGAGGCCTACATCCTCCCCGGGGCGGGGAGGATCCGCGGCGGCCTCGACGCCTCCGCGCTGGCGCAGGCATTCCAGGCGCTGGTGGAGCGGCACCCCGCGCTGCGCGTGGTCGTGGAGCCCAGCCAAGACGGACCGCTGCAGCGGGTTCAGGAGGCGGCGGCGATCCGGCTCACCGAGGAGGATGCCACCCCGTGGAGCCCATCGCGCCTCGCGGCGCGGCTGCGCGAGGAGGCGTACCGGCCCTTCGATCTTGAGCACGGTCCGCTGGTCCGGGCGGCGCTCTTCCGCCGGGCAGGCGACGAGCACGTCCTGCTGCTCGCGGTGCACCACATCATCGCCGACTTCTGGTCGATCGACGTGCTGCTGCGCGACCTCGGAGCGCTCTACGCCGGCGAGTCCCTCGCGCCCCTTCCCGCGAGCTTCGCCGACTTCGTGCGCTGGCAGCGGCAGCTCCTGGCGAGCCCGCGGGGCGAGAGCCTGTGGGCCTATTGGCGCGATCAGCTCGCCGGCAGCCCGCGAGCCCTGAATCTCTCCACCGATCGGCCGCGGTACCGGCTCCAGACCTTCGCGGGCGCGGTGCGGACCCGCCGGCTGGACGCGACGTTCTCCGCCAGCATCGAGGCGCTCGGCCGCGCCCGCGGCGCGACCCTGTACGCCACCCTGCTCTCGGCCTTCGCGGCGCTGCTCCACCGCACCACCGGGCAGGAGGATTTGCTGATCGGCTCTCCGACCGCTGGGCGTGGCCCGGCCGCCCTGGCCGGTCTCGTCGGCTACTTCGTCAACCCGGTGGTGGTGCGGAGCACCCTCGACGGCGACCCGAGCTTCGACGAGCTGCTGGCGCGGACGCGGCGGACGGCGCTCGCGGCGTTCGAGCACCAGGACTTGCCCTTTCCCCTGCTGGCGGAGCGGCTGGCGCCCGAGCGCGACCCGAGCCGGTCGCCCGTCTTCCAGGTGATGTTCGCGCTGCAGCGGGCCTACCCCCCCACCGAGGCGCTGGCCGGCTTCGCTCTGGGCGAGGCGGGAGCCACAGTGCATCTCGGCGGGCTGGCGATCGAGTCTCTGGCGTTGCCGCTCAGCGGCTCCCAGTTCGACCTCACCCTGGCGATGGCGAAGTGGGACGGAGCGCTCTCCGCCTCCCTCCAGTACAACACCGACCTGTTCGACACCAGCACGATCGACCGCATGCTGGGGCATCTCATGACGCTGCTCGCGGGGGCCGCCGCCGACCCGGCGGCTCCGCTCTCGGAGCTGCCGCTGCTGACCGCGCCCGAGCGGCGGCAGGTGCTGGACGAGTGGAACGCCCGCCCCTTCGCGGCCGCGTCCGCCTGCGTCCACCAGCTCTTCGAGGCGCAGGCGGAGCACACCCCCGAATCGATCGCGCTGGTCGCCGGCGAGGTTTCCCTCGCCTACCGCGAGCTCAATCGCCGCGCCAACCAGGTGGCCGAGCGCCTGCGCGAGCTGGGCGTCGGACCGGAGGTGCGCGTCGGCGTGTGCACCGAGCGCTCGGCCGCGATGGTGGTGGCGCTGCTCGCCACGCTCAAGGCCGGGGGCGCCTACGTCCCCCTGGACCCCGCCTATCCAGCCGAGCGCCTCGCCTTCATGGGCGAGGACAGCGGCATGGCGGTGCTGCTCACCGAGGAGCGCCTCGCGGCGCGGGTGCCGGAACGCGTGGCGCCCGCGGCGCGGCGGGTCTGCCTCGACGCC
>DASWHY010000698.1:0-4267 GCA_036397955.1 Thermoanaerobaculia bacterium
CGCCGTCCTCGCCGCCAACGACGAGTTCTTCGCCGAGAAGGAGAACCTGGTGCGCGAGGCCGAGCCGGTCTTCGTGCCCGACCGCTACACCGACCGCGGCAAGTGGATGGACGGCTGGGAGACCCGCCGCCGCCGCACGCCGGGGCACGACTGGGCGGTCGTGCGGCTCGGGCTCCCCGGGGTCCTCCGGCAGGTCGTCGTGGACACCAGCCACTTCAAGGGGAACTTCCCGGAGTCCTGCTCGCTCGACGCCCGGGCCTCCGACGACGCGCCGTGGGTCGAGGTCCTGCCGCGCGCGCCGCTCGAAGGGGACGCGCGGAACGCCTTCGCCGTCGCCAGCCCCTACCGCTGGACGCACGTGCGGCTCAACATCTACCCGGACGGCGGCGTCGCCCGCCTGCGGGCGCTCGGGGAGGTGGTGGCCGACTGGCGCGGCGCGGAGGGGCCGGTGGACCTCGCGGCGCTGGCGTGCGGCGGGCGGGTCGTGGACGTCAGCGACCGCTTCTTCGGCACTCCCGACCGGCTCCTCCTCCCCGATCCGGCGCGCGGCATGCACGACGGCTGGGAGACCCGCCGCCGGCGCGGCCCCGGCCACGACTGGGCGATCGTGCGGCTCGGCGCGGAGGGGGAGATCGAGAGCGTGGAGGTGGACACGTCCTTCTTCAAAGGGAACGCCCCGGGGAGCTGCGCGATCTGGGCCTGCGCGAGCGAGGAGGAGGTGCCGCCGGCCGATGCCGCGTGGCGCCAGCTCCTGCCCGAGACGCCGCTCGCGCCCGACGCGCGGCACCACTTCCGCGACGAGCTGCGCCGCGGCGGGTCCGCGACGCACGTACGGCTCGACATCTTCCCCGACGGCGGCGTGGCGCGCCTGCGCGTCGTCGGCTCGCCGACGCCCGCCGGCCGGCTCGCCGCCGGCATGCGCTGGCTCGACGCCCTGCCGCCGGCCGAGGCCGAGCGCGAGCTCTTGGCCGTCTGCGGCGCGCGGGAGTGGGCGCGGCGGATGGCCGCGGCGCGCCCCTTCGCGAGCTTCAACGCGCTCGCCGCCGCCGCCGACGCGGTCTGGGCCGGGCTCGCCCCGGCCGACCGGATCGAGGCCCTGAACAGTCATCCACGGTTGGGCGAGCCGCCGCGCGGCGCGGGTGCCGAAGCGCGCTGGGCGGCGGCGGAGCAGTCCGGGACGGCGGCCGCCGGCGGCGAGGCGCGGGCGCGCCTGGCCGAGGCGAACCGCCGCTACGCCGAGGGCTTCGGCTGGACCTTCGTCGCCTGCGCCACCGGGCGGAGCGCCGAGGAGATGCTCGCCGCTTTCGAGCGCCGCATCGGGAACGATGCGGAAACCGAGCTCGCCGTCGCCGGCGAGGAGCAGCGGCGGATCATCCGGCTCCGCCTGGCGAAGCTCCTCGGCGCGACGGCAGGGGGGAATTGACGATGGCCGGCCTGAGCACGCACGTCCTCGACCTCGCGACGGGCCGCCCCGCGGCCGGCTTGCAGGTGGCGCTCGAGAGCTGGTCGGACGGCGGCTGGGAGGTGCTCGGCACTGCCGCCACCGACCCCGACGGCCGCGTCCGCGAGCTGCTGCCCGGCGGGCGCAGCCTCGACACCGCCCTCTACCGGCTCACCTTCGCCGCCGGCGACTACTTCCGCGCCCGCGGCGTCGAGAGCTTCCACCCCGAGGTCGCGGTCGTCTTCCAGGTGCGCGACCCGCTCGTCCACCACCACGTGCCGCTGCTGCTGGCGCCGTGGGGCTACACCACCTACCGGGGCACCTGATGAACGTCACTCTCGCCGACAACAACTACGGCAAGGAGCGCGTGCGGCTGGTCAAGGTCGAGCGCGGCGCCGGCGGCCGCCACACCCTGCGCGACCTCACCGTCTCGCTCCGGCTCACCGGCGAGTTCACGGTGGCGCACGTCGCCGGCGACAACACCGAGATCCTGCCCACCGACACGATGCGCAACACCGTCTACGGCTTCGCCGCCGAGGGTCCGCTCGGGGCGAGCGAGGAGTTCGCGGCGCGGCTCGCCGAGCACCTCCTGGCGAGCGGCCCCGAGGTGACCGGGGCGCGGGTCGCCGTCGAGGAGCGGCCCTGGCGGCGGCTGGAGGTCGGCGGCGCCGCCCACCCGCACGCCTTCGAGGCCGCGGCGGAGCGGCACACCGCCGAGGCCTGGCGCGGGCGCGACGGCGGCTGGACCGAGGGGGGCCTCGCCGATCTCGTGCTGCTCAAGACCTCGGGCTCCGGGTTCGCCGGCTTCCGGCGTGACCGCTGGACGACGCTGCGCGACACCGCGGACCGCATCCTGGCGACGCGGCTGTCGGCGCACTGGCGCTACGCCGTGCCGGCGGAGGGCGAGCGGATCGATTACGCCGGCAGCCACCGCGTGGCGCGGCAGCTCCTCGTCGACACCTTCGCCGCCCACCGCAGCCGCTCGCTCCAGCACACGCTCTACGCGATGGCGGAGGCGGTCCTCGAAGGCCGGCCCGAGCTGACGGAGATCCACCTCTCGCTCCCCAACCTCCACCACGTCCCGTTCGACGTCACGCCGCTCGGCCTGCCCAACCGGGACGAGGTGTTCGTCGCCCTGCCCGAGCCGCACGGGCTCATCGAGGCGACGGTGCGGCGGGCGGGCGCCTAGCGCGCGTCGCGCAGCGCCGCCTCCAGCTCGAGGAAGCCGGCGAGGTCGTCCGGCACCTCCACCCGCCAGGCGAGCCGCACCGGCCAGCCGCGCACGGCGAGGACCCGCCCGCGCTCGACCCGCGCCGGCACCGGCACGACGCGCGCGACGAGCGACGGCAGGTTGATCTCGCGCATCAGCTCGCCGGCGCCGAGCGGCAGCTCCGCGCGGAAGCGCAGTTGCCGGCGAAGGACGGTGGTCTCCACCTCGTAGGGGATCTGGAGGCCGCTGCCGCCGACCGCGAAGCCCACCCCGCCGGCGCGCTCGACGAGGGCGAGCGGCAGCTCGGCCTCGAGCGCCGGCCGCACCCGGATCGGCGCCGAGAAGCCGACGCCGTAGAGGGTGCCTTCCAGCACGCCGTCGCACTCGCCGGTCATCGCCGCGTGCAGCGTCATCCGCCCCTGCCGCACGTCGAGCCGGCAGCGGGTGACGTCGAGGTAGCCGCCGAAGTCGGCGAGGTCCACGGCGCTCGGCAGCTCCGCGCCGAGGAGGCGCGAGGGCCGGCTCCAGACGCGCGGCAGGCGGGGGATCGAGAGCCGGACGTCTTCGCGCGGCGCTACGGCTTGCTCGAGGAGGTCGGCGAGGAGGGTGCCGCGCACGGCGAGTCGGAGATCGCTGCGGCGGCGCGGCGCCGAACCCGGTGGGCGTACGGCCGGCCGCGGCGGTTGCGGCGCGGCGCCCGCGCTCTCGACCACCAGCCCGACCCACTCCGGCGTCGCCAGCGCCCGCACCCGGCGGCGGCCGAAGCTCCAGGTGCGCGGCGGCACCACGATCTCGACGCGCCCCCCGGCGAGGCTCCGCCGCACCGGCCGCGAGCGGGCCGGCGCGGCCATGCCGGCCGGCAGCCGCAGGTCGGCGATCTGGAGGCTCTTCTGCATGCGCAGCGTCAGGATCGGCGCAAGCAGCCGGTTGAACAGCGGCCAGCGCGCCAGCGTGCGCACCGACGCGACCCGGAAGTAGAGGGCGCAGGCGCCGTCCGGCGCGGCGCGCGAGAAGGCGAGGTAGCGGACGGCGATCGGGCCGTGGTAGAGGCCGAGGCGCCAGTCGAAGTCGGCGCGGGCGGAGACCTCGGCGTAGCCGTCGCGGAAGCGGGTGTCGATGCGGGTGATGCGGAAGCGGTTGCCGCGGCGGGTGAGCTGCTCGTAGCCGGCGAAGCGGCCGAGGAGCTCGCCGACGAGGCGGCTGGAGAGGGCGATCGCGAGGTCGTGGCGGCCGCTGGCGAGCCGCGCCTCGGCCTCGCGGCTGGCGGTGCGCGAGCCGGCGATGAGCGCCGCCAGGTCGCGCTCGCGCCGGACGAGCTCGCGCGCGGCGCGGCGGTGGAGGAGGGTGAGGGCGCCGCCCGCGGCGAGGAGCAGGACGACGAAGGCGAGGAGCGCGCCGCGGAGGAGCCGCCGGCGCAACGGGTGGCGCGCCACCGCGCCCTCAGCCGTGGACGCGCGCGAGGATGGCGACGAACGAGCGGGTGGCGAGCGCCTCGCGCGGCAGGCCGGTGCGCGCCAGCACCTCCTCCTCGTCGAGGGCGCCGCAGCCGAGCGCGCGCAGGAAGTAGTTGAGCAGGCCCTGGCCGGTCGCGGCGTCGTCGAAGACGTCGCCGACCA
>DASWHY010000699.1:0-1745 GCA_036397955.1 Thermoanaerobaculia bacterium
TGATCGAGGAGATGGCGCGGCTGGGCTGCGACTTCACGTTCCTGCGCCGGTCCTTCCGGCGCGACGTCGCGGGCCGCGACGTGGCGCGGGAGGTCGCGCGCCTGCGGTCTGCCTGGGAGCGGCTGCGGCTGCGCGACGCCGCCGCGGTCGAGGCCGCGCACGGCGAGCTGAGGTGCTGCCTGGAGCGCCTCTACGGCTCGCCGGGGCGGACCGGTCGCAGGAGCGCCTGAGCGGTGGACCGTCACGACCGGCGCGCCTCGGCCTTCCTCGCTCTGGCGGCGGCGCTGTACTACGCTTTCTGCCTGCCGCGCCTGCCTTTCAATTTCGCCGACGAGGGCTACCTCTACTACGTGGCCGACGCTCTGGGCCGCGGCGCGACTCCCTACCGCGACGTCCGGCTCTTCGGCTATCTGCCCGGCCTCTTCTACCTCTTCGCTCCCCTGGTGCGGTGGCGCGCCGACGAGGTCCTGCTGGCACGCGGCCTGATGCTCGCCGGCCTGGTCGTGAAGACCATCGTTTTCTACGGCTGTGCGCGGCGTTTCGCCGGCCGCGGCGCCGCGACCGCCGCCGCCGTGGTCGTGCTGCTGGTTCCGGGACCGTGGCACAAGTTCTACGTCGGCCTGCTCTCCCTCTGGGTGCTGCACGCGCTGATCGGCGTCCTCGAGCGATCGGGCGACAGCGCGCGGGCCGCCGCGCACGCGGGTCTGGCGGTGGGCACGGCGGCCGTCCTGCGTATGGACGTCGCCGTCACCGGCGCCGTCCTCCTGGTCGCGGCGACGGCGTTCCCCGCGTGGCGCAGCGGGCGGCTCGACTGGCCGAAGCTCCTGGTCGGGCCCGCGACCGCGGTTGGCGTCACCCTGCCTCTCCAGGGGCTCTTGCTCTACCAGGGGGTCCTGACCGACTGGTTCCGGCAATGGCTCGGCTTCGCCGGCTTGCTGGCTCGGCGGTCGCTGCCCGAAGCGCGCTTGCCGTCGCCGCCGCCGGAGGCCCTGCTGCACCTCGACGGGGGCGGCGCCGACGCCTGGATCCATTACGGCGCCCTCGCGATCGTGCTCGCCCATCTGCTGCTCGTGGCGCGCCGGCCCTCGGCCGTCGGCTGGCTCACCGGTTTCTGGGCCGTCGCCGGGGTGCCGCAATTCGCTTTCGAACGGCCGGACGCGGCTCACCTCACCCAGTACTCCCACGCCTTTCTGCTGCCGGCGGCGATCCTCGCCGACCGCGTCCTGGGCGTCCTGCCGCGGCGGCGATCAAGGTGGGCCGCGGGCGCCGCGGCGTGTCTCGCCGCGGCACTCTTCGCCGGCAGGCACACCACGGCCGGGCCCTGGCGCCGGCCGGCGCAGTCGGTCGTCCTGGCGAACGGCTTCGCCTATCCGGCGCAGGCCGGAGAGTCCCTGAGGCCGATCCTCGAGACCATTGTGCGGGAGAGCGCGCCGCACGAACAGATCGCGGCCTTGCCGTTCCTGCCGGGGGTCGCCTTCGCGACCCGCCGTCGCCTGCACGGCCGCGATGTCTACCTGGCTCCCCACGCGATGACCGGGCCGGAATTCGAGGCCGACTACGTCCGATCCCTGGCGGCGTCGCCGCCGCGTTTCGTCGTCTACCAGCCGGCGATGAGCTTCAACGGCAAGCCGAGCGGCCGCCTCGAGGGTTTCGCGCCCGCCGTCGACGCCCATCTGCGGGCTCACTTCGGCGTCGTCGCGCAGAACGGCGGCTTGCTTCTCATGGAGCCGCTCCCGGCGTCGCGA
>DASWHY010000700.1:0-5974 GCA_036397955.1 Thermoanaerobaculia bacterium
GGCGCCTGGCGGACGAGCTGGACGAGATCGCGCTCCGGTGCGCCGCCCGCCCGACGCACGACACCAGGAGCCCTGAGGAGATTCTCGGCTACGGCGGGCATCGAGCAGGCTAGAGCGGCTCGCACGGCGTTCAGCCGTTTCGGGCGCGGGCGTCACGCCGCCGGGCTGAACTACGGCGATTGCTTCTCCTACGCCCTGGCTTCTGTCCGGGGCGAGCCGCTGCTCTACAAGGGGGACGACTTCTCGCTCACGGACATCAGTGCCTAGACGGTCTACAGACCTGTAGCCTCCAGCTCCTCGATCATCCCGCGCACCAGGTCGAAGCCGCCCTGCCAGAAGGCGCGGTCGGTGACGTCGATGCCGGCTTCGGCGAGGACCTCCTGCGGGCGGGCGGAGCCGCCGTAGGCGAGGAGCTTCATGTAGACCGGCTTGAAGGCGTCGCCCTGCTCGCGGTAGCGGCGGTAGAGGGCGAGGACCAGGAGCTGGCCGAAGCTGTAGGCGTAGCAGTAGAAGGGCGTGTGGTAAATGTGCGGGATCGACAGCCACTCGTGCTGGAACTCGGGGGCGATGTCGAGGCTGTCGCCGAACTGCTGGTGGAGCGTCTGCTGGTAGAGCGCCGAGAGGTCGTCGAGCGAGCGCCCGGCGAGGACCGCGGCGTGGGCGTCGAGCTCGAAGCGCACGAAGCTGGCCTGGCGCAGGACCGTGGCGTAGATGTCGTCGAGCGCCGCCGCCAGCAGCTCCCGCCGCGCCAGCGGGTCGTCCACCTCGCGCAGCAGCCGGTCGGTCATCAGCATCTCGGCGAAGACCGAGGCGGTCTCGGCGAGCGGCAGCGAGGAGTGCTGGGTGAGGATCGAGTGGCCCTCGGCCAGCATGCTGTGGATGGCGTGCCCCAGCTCGTGCGCCAGGGTCGCCACGTCGCGCACCTTGCCGGTGTAGTTGACCAGCACCCACGGCGTCAGGCGCGGCACGATCGTCGAGCAGAACGCCCCGGCCCGCTTTCCCTTGCGGATCTCGCTGTCCACGTGCCCCTCGTGGAAGACGCGCTCGGCCTGCGCCGCGAAGAGCGGGTGGAAGTCGCGGAAAGTCTCGAGCACCGACTGCACCGCCTGGGCGTAGGGGATCTCACGGTCGGATCCGGTCAGCGGCGCGTAGAGGTCGTAGCGGCGGAGGCGCTCCACGCCGAGCCAGGCGGCCTTCAAGCCGAAGTAGCGCTGGAAGAGCGGCGCGTTCGAGAGCGCCACGTCGAGCAGCACCTCGACCGCGCGGTCGGGCACGTCGTTGTCGATGTTGCGCACGGCGATGGGGGAGGGGTAGCCGCGCAGCCCCACCTGCTCCTCGTGCCAGTCGCGCACCCGGTTGATGTAGATCTGGCCGAGGACGGTCGCCTCCTGGCCGTAGACGCGGTAGAGCTCCTGGTAGGCGGCGGCGCGCAGCTCGGCGCGCGGCGAGAAGACGTAGCTCATCAGCTCGTCGCGGGTCAGCGTCTTCTCCTCGCCGTCCACCGCCAGCCGGAACTCCAGCCGGTTGGTGAGTATCGAGTAGATCGTCAGCACCGCGCCGATGCCGTTGTCGTCCTTGACGTTGATGATCTGCTCGGAGCGCTCGTCGAGGGTATGGGGCTTGAGCCGCCGCAGGTCGAGGAGCCAATGCCGGTAGTCGGCGTCCTCCTGCGGCGTCGGCAGGAGCTCCTCGGCGTCGGCGTCGTCCAGCGCCTTCCACCACAGGCTGAAGAAGAGGATGCGGTTGTAGGCGGCGGTCAGCGCCTGCTGCACCCGGTTCTTGAGCGCGAGCGCCTCGCGGCTGCCGGTGTCCTCGGAGAAGCGGAGGGAGGCGTAGCCGCCGAGGATGCTCATCCGCTCGACCAGCCGCTCGTACTCGGCGAGGAGGGAGAGGAAGAGGCCGCGGTCGATCTCGGGACCGAGGCTGGCGCGGTGGGCCTCGAAGGCGGCCACCTCCCGCTCGAGGGCGGCGAGCTGCTCGCCGACGGCGGCCTCGCCGGCGTCCGGCAGCAGCTCGGAGAGGTCCCACCCGGAGAGCCGGTACTGCACGTCGGTGTCGGTCATCACAGTCATCGTGCACCGAAAGCTGGAAGATGTTCCGGGAAACGGGAACCGGCCCGGTGGCAGGGCCCACCCGCTGCGAAGTCGAGAAGTCGATTCTAAACCAGGGGGCGGGTCTCGCCGAGCCCGAGGGGGAGCCGGACGGTCACCGCCGTCCCGGTGGCGGGCGCGCTCTCGACGGCGATCGAGCCCCCCAGTCCCTCGACCAGCCGCTTGCAGATCGAAAGGCCGAGCCCCGAGCCGCCGCCGCGCCCGCCCGGCGCGCCCTCGGCCTGCACGAAGCGCTCGAAGAGCCGGCCCTTGACCTCTTCGGCGATGCCCGGTCCGCGGTCGCGCACCACGAACTCCACCTCGCCCTCCAGGCTGCGGGCCGCGAGCACGACCTCGTCGCCGGCGGCCGAGAACTTGATGGCGTTGGACAGCAGGTTGTAGAGCACTTGCGCCAGCCGGTTGCGGTCGGTGACCAGGCTCCGTGCCGCCATCATCGTCGCCGCGCGCACCCGCACCCCGTGCAGGGCGGCGAAGCCCTGGATGCCGAGCACCGCCTCCTCGACCAGGACGGCGAGCGCCACCGGCGAGCGCTGGAAGCGCAGCTCGCCGGCCTCCAGGCGCTCGAGGTCGAGCAGGTCCTCGATCAGCCGCTGCAGCCGCTCGCCGTTGCGCTCGGCGACCTCGAGAAGCTCGCGCGCGCGCTCCCCGCCCGCTTGCAGGCCGCCGCCGCGCAGCAGCTCCACCGCCCCGAGGACCGAGGTGAGCGGGGTGCGCAGCTCGTGGCTGACGGTGGCCAGGAACTCCCGCTTGCGGCGCTCCACCTGCGCCAGCTCCGCCTGCACCTGGCGGCGCTGCAGCGCCGTGCCGAGCATGCGGGCGGTCGCCTGCAGCGCCTCGAGCTCGCTCTGCCGCCACTCGCGCTCCTCGTCCGCGGCGATGAAGACGAGCGCGCCGCGCGGCGCGCCGTCGATCTCGATCGGCACCACCGCCAGCGATCCCCCCGGTGGCAGACGCCGGCGGACCTCGGGGGGCAGACCGCTCGCCGGCCCGTGGTAGACCCCGGTCAGGATCGGGTCGTCCGGTGCCAGCGCCGGGAGCGGCAGGCTGCCGGCGGCGCGCCGCCACGACCAGGAGGTGGCCTCGAGCCCCAGGCCGCGCGGCAGCTCCAGCCGCAGCTCGTCGGCCGCCGCGGCGTGGCTCAGCGCCGCGAGGACGGCCGGCACTTCCTGCTCCCAGCGCTCGGTGTCGAGGAAGCGCTCGGCGGCGAAGGCGAGCGCCGCGAGGACCTTCTCGCGCCGCTCGACGGCCTCGAGCGCCCGCCGCACCTCGGTGATGTCCTCGCAGAGGGTGACGCGCGCCCGCACGCTGCCGTCCTCGTCGAGCACGGCGTCGGAGAGGAGGCGGACGGGGAAGGTCCGCCCGTCCTTGGTGCGGTTGATCCCTTCGCGCCGCCAGCAGACGGGCGAGGCCGGCGGCTCGCCGCCGGCGCCGGCGACGCCGAGAGTCCCCGCCGGCTGGCCGAGCAGCTCGTCCGGCGTGTAGCCGTGCATGGCCGCCTCGGCGGGGTTGAGGTAGAGGATGCGCCCCGCGGCGTCGGCGATCGTCACCCCGACCGTGGAGCGCTCGAGCGCCAGGAGCACCAGCTCCAACTGGTTGCGCACGTTGCCGCGAGAGTACCGCGTTCTTGTAAAATGCGCCGACAGCAGCCAGATGGCGCGCATCCTGGTCGTCGACGACGACCCCGACATTCTCCACCTCGTCGCCCTCGCCTTCGAGAGCGCCGGGCACGACGTGCGCGCCGCCGCCGACCCCACGACCGCAGCGCCGCTCGCCCGCTCCGGCGCCTTCGACGCCGTCGTGCTCGACGTGCTGATGCAGCGGCGCTCGGGCTGGGAGGTGCTCGAGGAGCTGCGGCAGGACGGCCGCACCGAGCGGCTGCCGGTGCTCATGCTGTCGGCGATCGGCGACGCCCCCACCCGCGTCCGCGGCCTGCGGCTCGGCGCCGACGACTTCCTCGCCAAGCCTTTCCACCCGGAGGAGCTGGTGGCGCGCGTCGAAGGGCTGGTCAACCGCCTCGCCGCCGAGCAGCGCGGGCTGGGCGGGGACTTCGCCACCCTCACCGTCGGCGACCTGCTGCAGTCGCTGGAGGGCGCGGCGGCCACGGGCGAGCTGGCGGTGGCGACGCCCGGGGGCGACGGGGAGCTGCGCTTCACCGGCGGGCGTTGCGTCGGCGCCGCCTTCGCCGGGCTCGAGGGCGTCGAGGCCGTGCTGGCGCTGCTCGAAGAGCGCGGCGGCAGCTTCCGCCTCTACCCCGACCGGCCGGTCGAGCCCGGCCCCGACGGACCGCTGCCGATGACCGCCATGCTGCTGGAGGCGGGGTGGATCCAGGACGCGCTGCGTACCCGCCTCGCCAACCTGCCGCCGGAGGACCGCGCGCTGATCGTGGTGCCGGAGATCGTCGCGCCCGAGATGCAGACCGGCCTGCCGGCGCTCCCCGTCGAGACCATTCTCGCCTGCCTCGCCGCCCGCCCCGGCACCTCGCTCGGCGAGCTTCTGGCGACGCGCCTGGCCTCCCCGGCGCGGGTGCGGTTGACCGTCGCCTGGCTGGCCGAGGAGGGGGTGCTGCGGGCGGCGGACGGGGAGGACGGCGCTACGGCTTGGTGAGCGAGCCCGCCGCCGCCACGCGCGCCGCCTGGCGGCCGAGGGCGCGGATCGCCGGCAGCAGCTCGGCGAAGCGCGGGTCGCGGGTCAGCCCCTGGCGCCAGCGGTAGTAGATCTGCTGCGCGATGACGGCGATCTTGAACAGGCCGAAGGCGTAGTAGAAGGGGAGGCGCGCGAGGTCGCGGCCGCTCGCCGCGGCGTAGAGGTCGGCCAGCTCGGCGCGCGACGGCGTGCCCGGCAGCGCGGTCGGCCCGAAGGCGAGCCGGCGCAATGCCTCGGGGTCGCCCGCCTCCACCCAGTAGCCGAGGGTCGTCCCCAGGTCCATCAGCGGGTCGCCGATCGTCGCCATCTCCCAGTCCAGGACGGCGCGGATACGGGTGGGGTCCGCGGGGTCGAGCACCAGGTTGTCGTGCTTGTAGTCGTTGTGCACCAGGCCGGCCCCCGCGTCGGGCGGGACGTTCGCCTGCAGCCAGGCGGCGACCTCGTCCATCTCCGGCAGCTCGTCGGTCTGCGAGCCGCGGTAGCGCTCCGCCCAGCCGCGGGCCTGCCGCGCGGCGTAGCCCTCGGGACGGCCCAGCTCGCCGAGCCCGGCGGCCCGCCAGTCGAGGGCGTGGAGGCGCGCGAGGTTGCCGATCAGCGCCTCGGCCAGGCCGCGCGCCGCCGGCGGCGGCAGCGCGACCCCGGCCGGCAGGCGCCGGCGCAGGACGACGCCCGGGACGCGCTCCATCAGATAGAAGGGGAAGCCGAGGACCGCGGGGTCGGCGCAGGCGGCGAGCGGCCGCGGCGCCAGCTCGTAGACCGGCGCCAGGCGCGAGAGGATCAGGTGCTCGCGCCCCATGTCGTGCGCCGTCTTGACCCTGCTCCCGACCGGTGGGCGGCGGAGCACCAGCTCGCGCCCGCCGCAGCGGACGAGGTAGGTCAAGTTGGACCAGCCGCTCGGGAACTGCCGCACCTCGAGCCCGCCGGCGAGCCCCAGCGCCGCGCGCAGGAAGGCGGCGAGGCGCGCCTCGTCGAGCTCCTCGCCGGCGCGCACCGGGCCGGGCGCGTCGGCGGCCGTCGCGGCCGGCGGCCCGCTCATCGCGGCAGGTCGAAGCCGTGGCGCGCCAGCTCGGCGCGCGCCACGACCCCCTGGTGCACCTCGTCGGGACCGTCGGAGATGCGGGCGGCCCGCTCGGAGCGCCAGAACCAGGCGAGCGGGGTGTCGTCGGTCAGGCCGAGCGCGCCGTGCGCCTGGATCGCGCGGTCGAGCACCCGCCCCAGGA
>DASWHY010000701.1:0-2856 GCA_036397955.1 Thermoanaerobaculia bacterium
GGCGGCGCCGCGGCACTCTCCTGGGCGTCCTCGACCGCACCGTCACCCCGCCCGGCGCGCGCGCCCTCCGCGAGTGGCTGCGGCGGCCGCTGCGCGACGCGGCTGCGATCGCCACCCGCCACGAGGCGGTGGGGGAGCTCCTCGCCGACCATGCCCGCCGCGCCCGCCTGCGCGAGCACCTGGCCCGCCTCGGCGACCCCGAGCGGCTCCTCGCCCGCGCCGTCTTGGGGACGCTGGCGCCGCGCGAGGCGGCGGCGCTGCGCGACGGACTGGCCGCCGCGCCGGCGCTCTTCACCGAGCTGGCCAGCGCGGAAGCGCCCCTCCTCGCCGCCCTCGCCGAGACCGACCCGCTGGCGCCGCTCCACGCCGAGCTGGCCCGGCGCCTCGAAGAGCTGCCTGCCGCCGACCTCGAGCGCGGCGGCGTCGTCGCCGCCGGCGTCGATTCCGAGCTGGACCGCTACCGGTCGCTGGCCAAGGACAGCAAGCGGCACATCCTGGCCCTCGAGGCGCGGGAGCGGGAGCGCACCGGCATCGCCTCGCTCAAGATCCGCTACAACCGGGTCTTCGGCTACTACCTGGAGGTCACGCGCGCCAACGAGGCGCGCGTGCCGGCCGACTACATCCGCAAGCAGACGCTGGTCAACGCCGAGCGCTACGTCACCCCCGAGATCAAGGAGCTGGAGGAACAGATCCTCTCGGCCGAAGAGCGGCAGGTGGCGCTGGAGCGCGAGGAGTACCGGCGGCTTCTCGTCGAGATCGCCGCCGCCGGAGCCGGGCTGACCGCCCTCGCCGCGGCCGTCGGCACGCTCGACGCCTTGGCCGCCTTTGCCGAGGCGGCCGCGAAGCACCGCTACGTCCGGCCGGCGATGGGCCCGCCCGGAGGGCCGATCGCCATCCGCGAGGGGCGCCACCCCGTCGTCGAGCAGGCGGGCCGCGAGCCGTTCGTGCCCAACGACGCCGAGCTGGACGCCGAGAGCGCGCAGATCGTGCTGCTCACCGGCCCCAACATGGGCGGCAAGTCCACCTACCTGCGGCAGGTTGCGCTCATCGTGCTGATGGCGCAGGCCGGGAGCTTCGTCCCGGCCGAAGAGGCGGCGCTCGGCGTCGTGGACCGCATCTTCACCCGCGTCGGCGCCTCCGACGACCTGGCGCGCGGCGAATCGACCTTCATGGTCGAGATGATCGAGACCGCCAACATCCTCCGCCACGCCACCGCCGAGAGCCTGGTGGTGCTCGACGAGGTGGGGCGCGGCACGGCGACTTTCGACGGCCTGTCGCTGGCCTGGGCGATCGTCGAGTACCTGCACGAGACGCGGCGCCCGAAGACCCTCTTCGCCACCCACTACCACGAGCTGACCGAGCTGGCGGCGCTGCTGCCGCGGGTGGTCAACCGCACGATGGCGGTCAAGGAGTGGGAGGAGCGCATCCTCTTCCTGCGCCGCGTCGTCCCTGGGAGCGCCGACAAGTCGTACGGCCTGCACGTGGCGCGGCTGGCGGGGCTGCCGCCCGAGGTCATCCGCCGCGCCGCCGAGGTGCTGGCGAACCTGGAGTCGCAGGAGTACGACCTGACCGGCCGGCCGCGCCTGGCGCGCGGCGGCGGGCCGCCGGGCGAGGGCCCCGACCAGCTCGTCCTCTTCACGCCGCCCGAGCAGGTGGTGGCCGCGCTGCTGCGCGAGGTGGAGACGGAGCGCCTGACGCCGCTCGCCGCGCTCAACCTGATCGCCAGCCTGAAATCGCGCCTCGGATGAGACCGGCCGACCTGGTCTTCGTCGGCATCCCGGCCGAGACGCTCGACCGGGCGACCGCCGCGCTGCTCACCGAGCACCAGCCGGGCGGGATCGTCCTCTTCGGCCGCAACATCGACAGCCCCGAGCAGTTCCTCGAGCTGGTGACCGAGGTGCGCCGCATCCTGCCGGAAGCGGTCTTCGCGATCGACGCCGAGGGCGGACGCGTTGATCGCCTGCGCGATGTCGTGGCGCCGGCGCCGGCGGGCGAGCTACTGGCCCGCAACCCGCCGCAGGTCGCCTACCAGGCCGGGCGCTGGATCGGCCAGGCGCTCCGCCTCTTCGACCTCGACATGGACTTCGCGCCGGTCGTCGACCTCGACCGCGGCGAGCGCGACAACTCGCTGCGCGGCCGCTACTTGGGCGCGCGGCCGGAGGAGGTGGTCGAGCGCGCGCGGGCCTTCCTGCGCGGCCTCCACGCCGGCGGGATCGGCGGCTGCGTCAAGCACTTCCCGGGGCTCGGCGGGGCGGGGGAGGACACCCACTTCCGCGGCTCGGCCGTTTACCTGCCGGCGTCCGAGCTGCAGGCCGACCTCGAGCCGTTCACGGCGCTCGCGCCGCTCGCCGGCGCGGTCATGGTGTCGCACGGCATCTACCCGGCCTACGACGGCGAGCAGCGCCCGGCGACGCTGTCGCCGCCGATCCTGGGCGGCCTCTTGCGCGGGCGGCTGGGCTTCGAGGGGCTGGCGTTTTCGGACGACCTGGAGATGGCGGCGCTGGCGCCCTGGGGCGACCTCGCCGAGCGCTCGCAGGCGTCGTTCGCCGCCGGCTGCGACGCGCTGCCGATCTGCCACCACTGCGAGGTGCTGCCCGAGGTCGTGGCGCGCCTCGAAGACCTCGGCCTCGCCTCCCGCCGCATGGAGGCCTACGCCCGCCTCGACCGCTACCGCCAGCGCCTCCGCACTCTCCACGAAGCCCACGAGCACACCACCACCCACCGCCCCGGCCACACCAGCCACCGCCTGGAAGAGATCCGAGACCGCCTCGCCGAGCTCGGCGAGATCGCGGCGCGGGTGGAGAGGGCGTAGCGACGCCGTCCTGATATCGTGCGTATTCCTATTACAATCTGGTA
>DASWHY010000702.1:0-3054 GCA_036397955.1 Thermoanaerobaculia bacterium
GCCGCGGAGGTCGTGGAAGCCGACGACCACGTCGGCGAGCTGGACGCCGGTGTCGTCGATGTAGTTCTGCACCTCGACCGGCCGGCCGAGGGCGCGCAGGGCGCGGGCGAGGACGTCGCCCAGGACGGCGTTGCGCAGGTGCCCGATGTGGGCCGCCTTGTTGGGGTTGATGTTGGTGTGCTCGAGGACGACCTTGCCGCCGCGCTCGCCGCCGGGCAGGAGCGGCGCCTCCAGCAGGGCGGCGGCGAAGGGGCTCCGCCGGAGGCGGAGGTTCAGGTAGCCGGCGCCCTCGACCGCGACCGCGGCCACCGCCGCCGGCGGCCGGAAGGCGGCGGCCAGCTCCTGGGCGATCGCCCGCGGCGGGCGCTTCAAGACCCGGGCGAGCTGGAGGGCCGCCGGGAAGGCGAGGTCGCCCAGCTCGCGCCGCGGCGGGACCTCCAGGAGCGGCTCGTGCTCGACCCCGTAGAGCTCCCGGATCGCCCGCGCCATCTCAGCCGCCAGCTCGCGCTTGAGCTCCCCCCACATGGAGCGCGCAGTGTACCGCGGCAAGTGCTTGATATCATTCCGCCGATGGGGAGGGGCCAAGAGCAAGCGATGACCGAGAAGGAGAACAACAAACTGACCGTCCCCTTGGAGGGCACCCAGCTCGAATTGGTGCAGGGGGACATCACCGACCTCCACGTGGACGCGATCGTCAACGCCGCCAACGAGAAGCTCCAGCTCGGCAGCGGCGTGGCCGGGGCGATCAAGCGCAAGGGGGGCCCCTCGATCCAGGAGGAGTGCAACCGGATCGGCGGCACCGCGGTGGGGACGGCGGTGATGACCGGCGCCGGCCACCTCAAGGCCAAGCACGTCATCCACGCGGTCGGCCCGAAGATGGGGGAGGGGGACGAGGACCGCAAGCTCGCCAACGCGGTGCGCTCCTCCCTCGCCGTCGCCGACCGCTACGGCCTGCGCTCGATCGCCCTGCCCGCGCTTTCGACCGGCAACTTCGGCTTCCCCATCGACCGCGCCGCGCGCCTCATCCTCACCGAGATCCACCGCTACCTGCAGGGTGGGACGAAGATCGAGCGCGTCGTCGTCTGCCTTCGCGACACCGACGCCTTCGACGCTTTCAAGCGCGAGCTGCGTCGCGGCTTCCGCTAGCACCGGCATACAATGCCCGGCGATGCGCGGCGCGGCGATCTGGGTGCTCCTGGCCGCGCTGGCGCTGCCGGCCCTCGCCGCCGCGCAGACCCCGGAGCCGCCGCCCCCACCGCCCGCGGCAGAGGAGGAGGCCGCCGAGCCGCCGGCCGAGGAAGCGGCGCCACCGCCGCCGGCCGTGGAGCCCGCCGCGGAACCCGCCCCGGAGGCGGCGCCCTCTGCGCAAGACCTGCCGGCCGAGCCCCCGCCGCCGCGCGACAACGGCTCGCGCGAGCGCAGCCTCCCTCGCCTCGACGTCTACTTCCCCGAAGGGGACCTCGACTTCCGCCTCTCGCGCCTGGTCAACAAGGTCTTCTTCGAAGGGCAGGTCAAGTACAACTTCATCGACGGCGACATCTCGGCCTTCCTCCGCTACCGCTACTACGGCCTCGGGCGCACCCTGCAGTTCGCCGTCTTCGACGCCATCGAGTTCCCCGACATCGAGGACTTCACCGACGACTTCGACCGCGTCCGCGGCATCCTGCTGCTGACCGAGTGGCCCTACGACGCCAACCACCGCACCTTCCTCCTCGGCGAGCTGGACCGGCTGAGCAACAACAAGGAAGGCCTCGAGTCGCAGAACAACCGCACGAACACCTACCTGCGTCTGGGCTACCAGATCGGCACGCCGGACGACGCCCGCTCCAACGCCATCGTCGGCGAGACGCGGGCGCGCCACGAGCGGCTGTTCACCGCCTTCCGCGACCTCGGGCCGGGCAAGTTCGGCCTCACCGGCGCCCTGACCTACGGCTTCGACTTCGGCTGGGGGGACTTCGACTACGCCAAGGCCGAGTTCGAGGCCCTCAAGCGCTTCGACGTCACGCGGCGGAGCTTCGTCATCGGCCGCCTCCACGGGGGGTCGTTCCTGCGCAAGCAGCTCCTGGCGCGCGGCGAGGACCTCGGCGAGTTCGAGCGCTACAGCATCCCGCTCTCCGAGTTCTTCCGCCTCGACGGCCGGGAGTACCTGAAGGGGGTCAAGGAGCGGCTGCGCGGGACCGAGCAGCTCCACACCACCTGGGAGTACTTCTTCCCCTGGTTCCTCAACGCCCACCACGACTTCCTGAAGCTCGACTGGCAGAACTGGTACTGGGTGCTCTACACCGGGGCGGGGACGGTGGGGTTCGACCGGGAGGTCTACACCGACATCTCCCGGTACGTCCCGGACGCGGGGGTGGGGTTCGAGTCCTCCTTCCAGCTCCGGCGGAAGTACACCTTCTTCCTGTCGGGGATCGTGGCACAAGCTTTGAAGGGAGACGGCGGAGTGGAGGCACGCATCTCTGTGAAGTCGTACCGCTGACCCGGCCTCCCCTCTATCAGTATTAGAATGAGCTCACCGCCCGGCGCACGTGCGGGCGTAAATCGGGCAGGAGGAGACCCATGAAGCGGAGATGCGTGGTGCTGTTGATGGCGCTGTTGGGCCTGGTCCCGATCGCCGCCATCGCGGGGGAGCAGGCGAACGCTCCCACCGCGACCGGCGAAACGGGGCTGTTCACGCTGCTCAGCGGGGAGACCATCCCGCAGGGCCGCTGGTCTTTCAGCCTCTATTTCAACAACTGGGACCGCCTGATCGAGCTCGAGGGGCCGCAGGAGCAGGAGCTGGGCGACCTGAACCTCGACTGGAGCCGGCTGAGTCTCAGCCTGGGTTACGGGATCACGGACCGCTGGGAGCTCAGCGTCATGGTCCCGTACGACAACCTCGAGTTCGACAACGACGACATCATCGGGCTCAGCACCGACACGCTGGACGCCGACGGGATGGGCAACGCCCGCGTCGGCACGAAGTTCCGCCTGTTCGGGAACCCCGGGGAGTTCGGGACCTCGAAGGCGGCACTCGGCCTCTTCGTCGAGCTGCCGACCGGCGACGACGAGGTG
>DASWHY010000703.1:0-3314 GCA_036397955.1 Thermoanaerobaculia bacterium
CCGAGCGGCAGGAGCGCCAGGAGCTGCGCCGTCGCCAGGCGGCCGGCGCCGCCGCGGGCGGCGCCCCAGGCGGCGAGCCCGAGCGCCGCCGCGGCGAGCGCCAGCAAGCCCGCCCAGAGGCCGGCCAGGGCCGGCCCGAGCGTGAGCGCCACACCCGCGAGCGCCAGCGCCACGCAGCCGCATGCCGCCGCGCCGCGCCAGCGCCGCTCGGCGAGCGCGCGCTCGCAGCCCCAGCCGGCGAGGAGCGGCACCGCCAGCGCCGTCCAGAAGAGGAGCTTCTCGGGGTAGCGGGCGAGGCCGCGCGAGAGCGTCAGGAGGGCGTCGCCGCCGAGCCCGGCGGCCCAGGCGCCGAGGAGGCCGGCCGCGGCGAGCACCGCCCAGGCGCGCCCGCGCCGCGCGCCGAGGACGGCCAGCCAGAGCCCGACCGCGCCGCACGAGAGCGTCAGGACGTACGGCGGCTCCCCGCCGAAACCCAGCGGGCCGAGGTCCCAGGGCACGCCGCGCGGGAAGGGCACCAGCAGCTCGGCCAGGCGCCAGGGCGCGAGCGCGTAATCGCCGCTCCCGGGGAGCGTGCCGTAGGCGCCGCGCAGGGTGAAGGGGAGGACGCGCGCCGTGGCCACCACCTGCGGCAGCGCGACGAGGAGCCCCAGCCCGCCGATCGCCGCCGCGACCGGCACCCCCCGGCGCAGGCCGCGCCCCGCCGCGGCGGCGAGGAGGAGCGGCACCGTCCCGAGCGCCGCGGCCACCGGCTCGCCGCCCAGCAGCGCCATGCCGCAGGCGGCGCCGCCGAGCGCCACGCCGCGCCGGCCGCCGCGCACCGCGCCCCAGAGGACGAACGGCCACCAAGCCGAGACGGCGAGCAGGTTGTAGAACGAGAGCCCGCTCATCACCCACCCCGAGCCGGCGTAGGTGATCGCCGCCAGGAGCGCCGCGCCGCGCCCCTGGCCGAGGGCGCGCGCCAGCGCCCGCATACCGAGCCCGGCGAGCAGCCAGTGCAGGGCGTAGTGCAGGTTGAAGGCGCTCCAGAAGGGGAGCGCCAGATAGAGGACGTTGCCGGGGTAGAAGGCGAGCGCGTTCGGGTTGCCGCGGAAGGGCTGCCCGAGCCCCCAGGTCGGGTTGAAGGCCGGCACCCGCCCTTGCCGCAGCTCGGCGGCGCCGAAGGCCTTGAGCGGCAGGTGAGTGGCGAAGACGTCGCGGTAGCAGAGCGTGCGCCGGCCGAGAGCCAGCGGCAGCGCGATCCAGAGCCAGAGCCCGAGCGCCAGCGCCGCGGCCGCCGCGAGCGCTAGCCGCTCGCCGCGCTCGCGGCCGACCCCCGCCGCGCCATGTGCCCGCGATCCCTCCACGCCCTCTTACAATACCCGCCGATGCTCCGGCCGCTCGTGCGCTCGCTGCGGCCCACCCAGTGGGCCAAGAACCTGTTCGTGCTGGCGCCGCTCGTCTTCGGCCAGAAGCTCGATGACCCGGCGGCGCTGACGCGCGCTCTCCTCGCCCTGCTCGCCTTCTGCTGCGCCTCGAGCGCGGTCTACCTCTTCAACGACCTGCGCGACCGCGAGGAGGACCGCCGGCACCCGCTCAAGCAGCTCCGCCCGATCGCCTCCGGCGCCCTGCCCGCGGCGGCGGCGGTCGGGGCGCTCGTCGTCCTCGGGCTCGGCGCGGTCGCCGCGGCCCTCGCCGTCGGCGGGGCGCTGGTGCCCGTCCTCGCCGGCTACCTGCTGCTCAACCTCGCCTACACCGTCTGGCTGAAGCACCAGGTCATCCTCGACGTCATGGCGATCAGCCTGGGGTTCGTGCTCCGCGTCCTCGGCGGCGCCGCGGCGGCGGCGGTCGAGGTGTCGTCGTGGCTGGTGCTCTGCACCATCTTCCTCTCGCTCTTCCTCGCCTTCTCCAAGCGCCGGCACGAGCTGATCCTCCTGGCCGGCGGCGCCACCGAGCAGCGGCGGGTGCTCTACCACTACAGCCCCGCCTTCCTCGACCAGATGATCAACGTGGTGACCGCCTCGTCGGTCGTCGCCTACGCCCTCTACGCGGTCGCTCCCGAGACGGTCGAGAAGTACCACACCAAGTACCTGGTCTACACCATCCCGCTGGTGCTGTTCGGGATCTTCCGCTACCTCTACCTGATCTACCAGAGCCCGCAGCAGCGCAACCCGACCGAGGCGATCCTCGGAGACCTCCCCTTCCTCATCAACCTGGCGCTCTGGGGGGGCGCGGTGGTCTGGATCGTCTATGGCACCTGAGCGCGTCGCGGTCGTCATCCCCTGCCGCGACGAGGAGGCGACGGTCGCCAAGGTGGTGCGCGACTTCCGCGCCGCGTTGCCGGAGGCGGAGCTCGTGGTGGTGGACAACGCCTCCAGCGACGGCACCGCCGCCGCGGCGCGCGCCGCCGGCGCCACCGTCGTCCAGGAGCCGCGCTCGGGGAAGGGGTTCGCGCTGCTCTCGGGGCTGCGCCGGGCGCGCCCCGCCGACTACTACCTGATGGTGGACGGCGACGACACCTATCCGGCCGAGGCCGCGGAGCGCCTTCTCGCCGCGGCGCGTGACGGCGCCGAGATGGTCGTGGCGACGCGCCTCGCCGGCGCCGAGGAGGGAGCCTTCCGCGCCGGCCACTCGCTCGGCAACCGCCTCTTCATTTTTCTGGTGCGCCTGCTCTTCGGCGTGCGCACCCGCGACCTCTTCTCCGGCTACCGCGTCATCAGCCGCCGCTTCCTCGAGGCCTGCCCGCTGATCGCCCAGGGCTTCGAGGTCGAGGCCGAGCTGTCGCTCCAGGCCGCCGTGCAGCGCTTCCCGGTGGCCGAGGTGCCGGTGCGCTACCGCGCGCGGCCGAAGGCGAGCCCGTCGAAGCTCCAGACCTACCGCGACGGCACCCGCATCCTCTTGGCCATCCTCACCTTCTTCCGCGACTACAAGCCGCTCGCCTTCTTCGGCGGCCTGGCGCTGGTCTTCCTGGCGCTTTCGCTCGCCGGCGGCGCGGTGGTCATCGCCGAGTTCCTGCGCAGCGGGCTGGTGCCGCGGCTGCCGCTGGCGGTGCTCTCGGCGGCGCTCTTCATCCTCTCGGCCCTCTCCTTCACCTGCGGTGTGCTGCTGTCGTCGATCAACCGCCGCTCGGCCGAGCTCGCCTCGCTGCTGCCCTGGCGATAGCGCGAGGGCGCGGCCCTGCACGTCCTGATCCTCTACGAGACCGTCTATCCCGATTTCATCGGCGGGGTGGAGACGCGGAACCACGAGCTGGCGCGGGCGCTGGTGCGGCGCGGCCACGAGGTGACGCTGGCGGGCTTCTGCGGCGACCTCGCGGGCGAGCCGCCTCGCCTCCACGT
>DASWHY010000704.1:0-7926 GCA_036397955.1 Thermoanaerobaculia bacterium
CGTCGTGGGTGAAGATCGCGCTGCGGTACTGGGAACCCCTGTCGCAGAACTGCCCGCCCCCATCCACCGGATCGACGTTGCGCCAGAACACCTCGAGCAGCTTCTCGTAGCTCACCTTCGCCGGGTCGTAGACCACCTCGACGGCCTCGGCGTGCCCGGTGCCGCCGTGCGAGACCTCTTCGTAGGTGGGATTTCTCTTGGCGCCGCCGGTGTAGCCCGAAGTGGTCGAGACCACCCCCGGCAGGTGATCGAACGGCGGCTCCATGCACCAGAAGCAGCCGCCGGCGAAGGTGGCCTTGGCGAGCTTGCGGGCGGCGGGTGCCGGCTTGCCGGCCGGCGCCGCGGCGAGCTCGCCGGCGGAGAAGGCGAGGGCCAGGAGAGCGGAGAGCAGGGTCGTCTTCATGCCTCCAGAATACGCGCCCCGCAAGGCAGCGGATTCCGGCCCTGCTATCCTCCTCCTTCGGTGAGGCACACCGTCCACAGCGAGACCCGATGAACCCCGGCCGCAACGAGCTCTGCCCCTGCGGGTCGGGCAAGAAGTACAAGCGCTGCTGCCTGCGGGAGCCGCACCTTGCCCTCGTCGAGCCGGCCCCGGCGCCGCCCCCCGAGGCCCGGGGCGGCGACTGGGAGGCCGACCTCCTGCCGATGCCGATCGCGTTCGACGATCAGCCCGACGCGCGCCCCGGGGTGGCGCTGGTGACCGGCCAGGGGGGCTTCGTGCTGGCGACGGACGTCATCTCCCGCCCGTCGGGCGAGCCGGGCGGTGTCGCAGCGGAGCTCGCCCGCCAGGTGCGGGACGCCACGGGCGCCGCCGGCGGCCCTCCGGCGCGGGTCCTCGTGCGCGACCCGGAGGTCGCCGCTGCCCTCGCCCGCGAGCTCGCGGGCGACGCGATCGAGGTCCACGCCAGCGGGCGCCTGCCGGGGATCGACCGCGCCGCCACGAGCCTGCTCGAGAACATGACGGGACGGCCGGTGAAACTGCGCGCCGTGGCGGCTGAGACCTGGGCCGGGTGGGACCAGCCCGCGGCCTGGGTCGCGGAGCTCTTCGCCGCCGCGGCGGCCTTCTACCGCGCCGCGCCGTGGCAGGTCCTCGACGGACTCGACGGCCTGGCGATCGCGGCGGCGGGAGGGCGGCTGTGGTGGGGCAACGTCTTCGGCCAGGAGCGGAGCGCCTTCGGCTTGAGCCTGTTCAGCGATCTCGGCGACCTGCTCTCCGCGGCCTTCGAGGAGAGCCCGCCGGAGGCGCGCGGCCGCGTGCTCAGCCTCCTCTACAACCGCCGCGGCGAGATCCCGCCGCGCATGGCGCGGGAGATCGCCCGGCAGGGGTGGGAGATCGCCGGCCCCGCGGCCTACCCTTCGCTCATCGCGATCAACACTCCGGGTGGCGGGCTGCCGCGCGCCGATGCCGCCGACCTCCTCACCGTGCTCCGGGCCCTGCCGGGCGTCCTCGCCGCCTGGGACCTGCCCGCCGGCCGCGCGAGCGCCGATCTCTCCTGGCGCGATCCGCAGAGCGGCCTCGCCGTCTCGCTCTTCTCGCTCGCCGAGCGGCTGGCGCAGGAGACCGAGCGCGCCGCGCCGCCCCTCGCGCCCGGGGGAGTCGAAGGCCCGGCGGCGGAGCCCGAGGCGGCGCTGGTCGAGAGCGACGACCCGGACCGGTTGGTCGAAAGCGAGCAGGCGGTCGTCGGGCACTTCGAACAGGCCCTGCGGGAAGGGGGCCTGGCCGACTCGACCGTCGCACGGCATCGAGCGGCGGCGGCGAGCTTCGTCGGTTTCCTCGCCGGCTGGCAGGGCGTGCCGCTGCGCGCCGTCCACGAGTACGACCTGCGCACCTTCCTCTACGACTGGTATCCGCGCAAGGTCCTCACTTCGGCCACGGACGCTCGGACGATCCCCTCCTCGTTGCGCCGCTTCTTCGCCTTCCTCGCCGAGCGGGAGGGGTTGCGTTGCGCGTGGGCGGAGCCGCTGCTGCGCGATCGGCGCGGCTTCCTGGAGCGCTGGGAGAGCTGTCCCGGCGGCTTCTTCTGGGACGAGGAGCTCCAAGACTGGCGCGTCTCTGCCATCGAGGACTTGGCGGACCGTCTCCTGACCCACGACTGGGGTCTCGGCGACCGCGGCTCCTGGGGCGAGCTGCAGGGGATGACGGAGGCGCGGCTCCAGCGCGAGCTCCAGCGCCGCTGGCTGCTCTGGCGCGACGAGCTGCTGCGCGGCGGCGGCAGGAGCCGCGATGAGCTGGCGGAGGCGCTCGTCGCGCGGCAGCGCGCCTGGGAGGCGGCCCCGCACCCGGACCTGGGCGGTCGCACTCCGCTCGCGGCGATCGCCGAGGAGCGTCGCGCCCGCCCGAAGCCGCCGGGCGAGAGGCGTCGCCGGAAGAAGAAGCGACCGCAACGCAGCCGCTGACCTGAGCGCGACGGCGGGGCCGGCGAGTCACACCGCGCGCAGCCGGCGCCCGGAGACCGCGCCGAGAATCGCCCCTGCGAGGAGTGCGAAGAGGGCGAAGCCGGCGGGCGTCATCACCCCGGGGGTGACGAGCTCCGCGAGGAGCGAGCCCGTGACCAGCGCGGCGCTCATCGCCAGCGTGCTGGTGGCGACCCAGAAGGCGCCGGGCAGGCCGAAGCGGCGGAAGGCCAACCACTGCATCAGCCCGAGGAGCGCGCCGCTCACCACGCCGACGACGGCGAAGCTCGCGACGACCCAGCCGCTCCCCATCGACCGCAGGCTCACCTGCCCGCCGGTGACGCCGCGGCCGATCTGCTCGACGATCGCGATACCGCCGAGGAGACCGATGCTCAAGCCGACGGCACTGGCGGCGATCCACCAGCCCGCCGGCCGCACGCGCCGCCGCAGCTCGAGCCACTGCGTCCCGCCGAGCACCAGCCCCACCGTGCCGGTCACGACCGGCATCGCCAACAGCATCCCCACCACCGCCTCGGCCGGGCCGCCGGCGGCCGCCGCGGCCGCGAGGCCCGCGGCCAGACCGACGGTGGTCAGGACGGTCCAACGGAGCCAGGACACCTGCGCGCTCTGCGTCATGACGGAGCCCTCCTGAGGTTCAGACGCCGGCCGCGGCGCAATTGTTACTCGTAGCGGATCGCCTCCAGCGGGTCGACCGACGCCGCCCGGCGGGCCGGCAGGTAGCTGGCGAGGAGCGCCACCGCGACGAGGACGACCGAGACGGCGCCGAAGGTCGCCGGGTCCGTGGGGCTCACCTCGAAGAGCAGTGCGCGCAGCAGGCGGGTCAGCGCGAAGGCGCCGGCGAGGCCGATCGCCACCCCGCCCAAGGCCATCCACAGCCCCTGCCGCAGCACCAGGCCGGCGACGTCGCGGCGCGCGGCGCCGAGCGCCATGCGCACGCCGATCTCGCGCGTCCGCTGGCTGACGACGTAGGAGATGACGCCGTAGTTGCCGACGCCGCCCAGGAGCACCGCCATCGCCGCGGCGACCAGCAGCAGGAGCATGGTGAACGAGGTGCGGGCGGTCGAGCGCTCGACCACCTCCTCCATCGTCCGCACCTGCGCCAGCGGCAGGTTCCGGTCGAGCCCCCAGACCGCCTCGCGCACCGCGGCGGCGGCGGCCATCGGTTTCCCCTCGACCTTCACGACGAGGCTGAAGTTGCGCGGCACCCACTCCCCCTCCGCCTCGACCGGGACGATCCGCCGCAGCGGGTAGTAGATCGCCTCGAACGGCTTCTCGTGCAGCCCTGCGTCGCGCACGCTGCCGACGACGCCGACGATCGTCGACCACTCGCGCTCCTCGCGCGCCAGCCCCTGGACGATCCGCCGTCCGAGCGCGCTCTTGCCGGGCCAGAAGCGCTCGGCGAGGGCGGCGCTGACCACGATCTCGTTCGTCGGCCGCGCCGGGTCTACGGGGCTGAAGGTGCGGCCGGCGAGGAGCGGGATGCCCATCGCCCGGAAGTACTCCGGCGTCGCGAAGCGCACGGCGATGATCGGCGGCACGGCGTCGGGGGGGAGCGGGAAGTCCTCGAAGGTGTGGGCGCTGTTCGAGCCGCCGCCGGTGAGCGGCAGGATCGTCACCGTGCCGGCTTCCACGACCCCGGGGAGGGCGCGCACGCGCTCGAGGAGCGCAGTGGCGAAGCGGGCGTTGGCGGCCTCGTCGGGGTATTCGGTCTTCGGCAGCGCCAGGCGGGCGGTGAGCACGCCCTGCGGCTCGACCCCGGGGTCGACGTGGCGCAGGCGCCAGAAGCTCCGCACCATGAGACCCGAGCAGACCAGCAGGACGAGGGCGAGGGCCATCTGCGCGACGACCAGCACGTGGCGCGCGCGGTGGCGCTCGCGTCCGGTCGAGCCGCCGCGCCCGCCCTCCTTGAGCGCCGGCACGATCCACGCGTGCGCTGCCGCGCGCGCGTGCCAGGTGCCGTAGCGCAACGCGGCGAAGCCGCCGCAGAGGAGGGCCGCCAGGAGCGAGACGAGGAGGGTGAAGCCGAGGACCGGAAGGTCGATCCCCACCTCTTCGAGGCGCGGGATCCCCTCCGGGCCGAGCGCCAGGAGGGCGCGCAGCCCGGCGCCGGCGAGCACCAGCCCGAGGGCGCCGCCGGCGAGGGCGAGCAGCGTCGTCTCGCCGAGGAAGGTGCAGGCGATGGCGCCGCGTGAGGCGCCGAGCGCGGTGCGCACCGCGACCTCCCGCTGCCGCGCCTCGGCGCGCACCAGGAAGAGGTTGGCGACGTTGGCGCAGGCGATGAGCAGGATCACGCCGACGGCGCCGAGCAGCACCCAGAGCACCTGCCGGATCTCCCCCACCACGTCGTCGCGCTGCGGGTGGACCAGGGTGGTGAAGCGCGCGTGCTCCATCATGCCGGCGGTGATGTCCTCGTTCGGGAACTCCTCCGGGATGCGCCGCACGATGGCGGCGAGCTCGCGTTGCGCCGTCTCGGGGGTGGCGCCGGGGGCGAGGCGCGCGATCCCGTACCAGTTGAAGTTGCCGATCCCGAGGTTCGCCTCGTCGATCGTGACCGGCAGCCAGAGCTCGGTGTCGGCCTCGGGGAAGCGGAAGCTCGGCGGCATGACGCCGGCCACCTGCCGCGCGACGCCGTCCACCCGCAGGGTCTTACCGACGACCGCCGGGTCGCCGCCGAAGCGCCGCCGCCAGAGGGCGTCGGAGAGGAGGACGGTGGGCTCGGCGCCCGGGCGCTCGTCGCCTTCGACGAAGACGCGCCCGCGGGCGGGCGCCACGCGCAGGACGGTGAAGAGCGAGGCAGTGGCGCCGGCGGAGGTGACCCGCTCCGGGGTCGTGCCGTCGGTGAGGCTGGCGCTGCTGGCGTCGTAGAGGCCGATCTCTTCGAGCGAGCGCGCGTGCCGCTGGTACAGGACGTAGGTGCCGAGCGAGTGCTCGAACTGCTCGATGTCGAGCCCCGGCGCGCTGTGCCACACGCCCACCAACCGCTCGGGGTCGGGGAACGGCAGCGGCCGCAAGAGGACGGCGTGGACGAGGCTGAAGACCGCGGTCGTGGCGCCGATCCCGACGGCGAGCGTCAGGACCGCGAGGGCGGTGAAGGCGGGGCTGCGGACGAGGCCGCGGGCGAGCGAGCGGAGCGTCAGGAGCATGAGCCCACTACGGCGGCGGCGGGAGGAAAGTTGCGCGGTTACCCTGCCCCCACCACCGCGTCCACCTCGACCTCCACCAGCCAGTCGGGGTCGATGAAGCGGACGACTTGCATCACGGTGTTGGCGGGGCGCACGTCGCGGAAGATCTCCCCGTGGACCTCCCCCACCGCCCGCCAGTCCTCGATCCGCGTCAGCAGGATCCGGGTGCGCACCACGTCGGCCAGGCTCGCGCCGAGCTGCTCGAGGGCGGCCGCCGCGATCGCGAAGCAGCGCCGCGCCTGCCCCGCGGCGTCGCCGGCGCAAACGGTCTTCCCGTCCGCCCCGAGCGGCGCCGTGCCGGCGACGGCAATGACATTCCCCACCCGCACCGCCCGCGAAAGCCCGAGAAGGGGCTCGAAAGGGCTGCCGGACGAGACGGAGCGGCGGTCCATGATTGGTTATACTAACGGTACTGCCGAGGGTATGACGATGGCCAGCTCGAAGACCGCAATCTCTCTGGAATCCCCGCTTCTCGACCGCATCGATGACCTCGCCCGCGAGCTGGAGGTCTCGCGCAGCCGCCTCCTGGCGCTCGCCGCCGAGGACTTCCTGCGGAAGCACGAGAACGCCCGGATGCTGCGCCAGATCGAGCTCGCGTACGCCGACGGGCCGACGGAGGAGGAGCGCAAGGTGGCGCAGGCGATGCGCTCGCGGCATCGACAGCGGATCGAACGCGAGCGGTGATCCGGCAGGGAGAGGTCTACTGGCTGGACCTCGGGCCCCCTTCGGGCTCCGGTCCCGGCTTTCGTCATCCGCACGTCGTCGTGCAGAACGACCTTTTCAATCGCAGCGCACTGCAAACGACGATCGTCTGCGTGATCACCTCGAATCCGAAGCGGGCGCGACTGCCCGGAAACGTGCAGCTCGCGGCCGGCGAGGCAGGGCTCCCCCAGCCCAGCGTCGTCAACGTCTCCCAGCTCTACACGATCGACAAGGAAGACCTCGTCGAGCGCATCGGCACCCTTTCCCCCGACCGCCTCGCGGAGGTCCTCGCCGGCCTCAACCTGGTCCTCGAGCCTCGCGCCGCCTGGTGAGCGCCTGCCCTACCTGAGATTCTCCTCCATCAGCTCGTACACCCGCCCCGATCCTATGGCCTCTACGGCCTCGGGGCTCTGCGAGCCTTGTCCTCGAGCCGCCTTCGATGACAGCATGGGACGATGCACTGGAGGCTGGCACTGGGCGTGGCGTTGGCCGGCAGCCTGGCGATGGCGTGCGCCGGCGAGCAGCGGACCGCCGACGAGCAGCAACCCCCCGACGCGCAGTTGGTCGCGGAGCAGCGGCCCGCTGGCGACCCGCCGCCCGCCGGCGAGCAGCCGGCCGCCGGCGAGCAGCCGCCCCCCGGCGGGCAGCGGACGGGCGAGCAGCCGGCCGGCGGGCCCCCGTGGCTGGCGAACCCGGGCTGTGAGCTGCAGACGACGTCGATTTACTACACCGGCATCCTCACCAGCATGACCACCGGCGAGGCGAGCTGCAGCCGCCAGATCCTCGTCTGCGGCGACCTGATCCGCACCGACAAGACGTACAACACGAAGCAAGGCGAGAAGTGCCCCTGGACAGAGGGGAAGGGGACGTCGATCGCCTACCGCGAGGATGGCGGCACGGTCTGCTGCGACGAATGGGTGAAGGCGAAGCAGTCGAAGGCCCCGTGCGATCCCCTCGCCGACGCCGACTGCGACGGCATCCCCAACGACGACGACGTGGACACGCTGACCGCCCCAGCGCCCAGCCCGGGCTGAGCGTCGGCGTAGTCGCCCTACCTGAGGTTCTCCTCCATCAGCTCGTACACCCGCCGGTACTCGTCGAGCCAGGAGGAAGGCTCCTGGAAGGCGTGGGGCTCGACGGGGTAGATGGCGGTCTCGAAGTACTCGGTCTTGCCGAGCTCGATGAGGCGCTGGACCAAGCGGACGGTGTCCTGGAAGACGACGTTGTCGTCCATCATGCCGTGGCAGATGAGGAGGGGCTTGCGCAGCCCTTCGGCGTACTCGATCGGCGAGGACTTGCGGTAGGCCTCGGGGTCCACCTCGGGGACGTTGAGGATGTTCGCGGTGTAGGGGTGGTTGTAGTGCGCCCAGTCGGTGACCGGGCGGAGCGCCGCGCCGGCGGCGAAGAGGTCGGGCTTCCTGAACAGCGCCATGAAGGTGAGGAAGCCGCCGTACGAGCCGCCGTAGACGCCCACCCGCGCCGGGTCCACCGCCTTGTTCGCCGCGATCCACTTGACCCCGTCCTCCAGGTCCTCCAGCTCCGGGTACCCCATCTGCCGGTAGATCGCCGTCCGCCAGTCGCGGCCGTAGCCGGCCGAGGCGCGGTAGTCCATGTCGAGCACCACGTA
>DASWHY010000705.1:0-2966 GCA_036397955.1 Thermoanaerobaculia bacterium
ACGACGCCGTTGAGCAGCGCCCCCACGAACGGCAGCACCGGCACCAGCCAGAGGAGCGCGCGCACTCTGCCCCGCTACCCCTTGAGCTCCGCCGCCGAGTCGAGCTGCGTCGTCTCGCGCAGCCGGAAGAGGGCGATGAGGATCCCCAGCCCCACCGCCGCCTCCCCCGCCGCCACGGTGATGGTGAAGACGGCGAAGATCTGGCCGGTCAGGTCGGAGTGCTGATAGGAGAAGGCGATGAAGTTGAGGTTGACCGAGTTGAGCACCAGCTCGATCGACATCAGGACGGTGATCAGGTTGCGCCGCGCCAGGATGCCGAAGAGGCCGATGGTGAACAGCAGGAAGGAGAGGACCAGGTAGTGGTTGGTCGTGACCTCCGCGGTCATCACGCGCGCCTCCCCAGGACCACCGCGCCGATCATCGCGATGAGCAGGAAGATCGAGGCGATCTCGAACGGCAGCAGGTAGTCGCGGTAGAGCAGCCAGGCCACGGCCTGCGAGTTGCCGCTGATCCCCTGCGCGCCGGCGGTGAAGGCCTCCGGGCGCGCCAGCGGCGGCCCGAAGCTGGCGAGCGCGAAGACCGTGACGAAGAGCGCCACCAGCACCAGCCCGAGGACCGCCGCCAGCGGCGTCTGGCGGTCGTACTTCGTCGTCTCGCGCAGGCGGTGGAGGTTGACCAGCATGATGACGAAGAGGAAGAGCACCATGATGCCGCCGCCGTAGACGAAGATCTGGACGATGGCCAGGAACTCGGCGTGGCGCAGCAGGAAGAGCGCCGCCACCGCCAGGAAGGTGCCGAGCAGCGAGATGGCGCCGTACATCGGGTTGCGCAGCGCCACCACCAGCACCGCCCCCAGCAGCGCCGCCGCCGCGAAGGCGTAGAAGAGGAGGTCGGCGCCGCTCAACTCAGGCGATCTCCTCGTCGGTGTAGGCCGGGCGCACCCGCCACTCCTGCAGCTCGTCCATGTCGACGTAGAGGTTCGACCAGCGGTCGTAGGAGGCCAGCTCGTAGGTCTTGGTGGTGAGCCAGATGGACTTCGGCTCGGTCGGGCACCCCTCCTCGCAGAGGCCGCAGAACATGCAGCGCTGCACGTCGATGTCGAAGCGGTCGAGCTTCTTCTCCTTCTTCCCGGTCTCCGAGTTCACCTCCTGGTGGAAGTCGATGTAGATGATGTCGATCGGGCAGTCGCGCGCGCAGATGGTGCAGCTGATGCAGCGCTCCTCGTCGAGCCGGAACATGCCGCGGAAGCGGTGCGCCGGCTCCCAGCGCTCCTCCGGGTACTGCACGGTCACCTTCTTGCGCAGCATGTTCTTGAAGGTGATGCCGAGCCCCGCGAAGAGGTCGAGGAGCATGACCTTGTCGAGGAATCGCTTGACGGCGCTCATCGTCGGCAGCCTCTAGAGGGTGAGCTTGAGCAGCCCGGTGACCAGGATGTTGGCGAGGGCGAGGGGGATCATCCACTTCCAGCCCAGGTCCATGAGCTGGTCGAAGCGGTAGCGCGGGAAGGTGCCGCGGAACCAGATGTAGACGAAGAGGAAGGCGAAGACCTTGAGCGCGAACCAGAGGACCGACGGCACGACGTCGAGGAAGCCCAGCCACTCGACGTTGGGGAACGGCCGCAGCCAGCCGCCCAGAAAGAGCGTCGTGGCGACCGCCGAGATAACGATCATGTTGGCGTACTCGCCCAGGAAGAAGAGCGCGAAGCGCATGCCGCTGTACTCGGTGTGGAAGCCGGCCACCAGCTCCGACTCCGCCTCCGGCAGGTCGAACGGATTGCGGTTGGACTCCGCCACCCCGGCGACGACGTAGATGAAGAAGGCGACGAGCTGCGGCACGAAGAACCAGAGCCGCATCTCCCGCTGGCTCTCGACGATCTGGATGAGCGAGAGGCTGCCGGCGAGCATCAGCGGCCCGACCAGCGCCAAGCCCTGCGGCACCTCGTAGGAGATCATCTGCGCCGCCGAGCGCAGCCCGCCCATCAGCGAGAACTTGTTGTTCGACGACCAGCCGCCCAAGATCAGGCCGTAGACGCCGATCGTGGCGAGGGCGATGATGAAGAGCGCGCCGGTGTCCACGTCGGTGATGTACCAGGCGAGGCCGTCGCCCTCCGGACGCGGCCCCATCGGGATCACCGCGAAGATGATGAGCGCCGGCGCCACCACCAGGCAGGGGGCGAGGATGAACGCCCACTTGACCGCCTGCCGCGGCATCGTGTCTTCCTTGACCAGCAGCTTGAGCACGTCGGCGATCGGCTGCCCCAGCCCCCACGGCCCGACCCGGTTCGGCCCCACCCGCGCCTGGATGAAGCCGAGGATCTTGCGCTCGGCGAGCACCAGGTAGGTGATGAGCGGCAGGATGCCGAGGAACATCAGGACCAGGATCTTGACCGCCGGCGAGACGGCGTAGTCGAAGAGCGTCGGCCCCACCGACTCGCGCACCGCCTCGAGCCACGAGGGCATCAGCGGTCCACCTCGCCAAGCACGATGTCGGTCGTCCCGATCAGCGCCACGAGGTCGGCCACCAGGTGCCCCTTCGTCAGCTCCGGCAGCACCTGCAGATTGATGAACGACGGCGGCCGGACGTGGCAGCGGTAGGGGTTCGGGGTGCCGTCGCCGACGATGTAGAAGCCGATCTCCCCCTTCGGCCCCTCGATGCCGTGGTAGACCTCCGACTCCTTGCCCGCCTTGAGCACGCGCGGGCGCTTGGCCATGACCGCTCCCTCGGGGAGCTTGTCGAGGCACTGGGCGACGATGCGGTTGGCCTGCCGCATCTCCTCGATGCGCACGAGATAGCGGTCGTAGGTGTCGCCGTTCTTCCCCGTCGGCACGTCGAACTCGACCTCGCCGTAGGCCTCGTAGGGCATCGCCTTGCGCAGGTCCCAAGCGACGCCGCTGCCGCGCAGCATCGGGCCGGTGATGCCGTAGTCGATCGCCGTCTGCGCGTCGAGGACGCCGATCCCCACCGTC
>DASWHY010000706.1:0-4218 GCA_036397955.1 Thermoanaerobaculia bacterium
AGTTGATGGTCGGCGGCGCCGAGGGCGCGGGCGCGGGCGGCGAGGGCCGCGGCCGCCTCCGCGTCCAGACCGCCGGTGTCGACGGTCACCGCCACCACCGGCCGGCCGAGCGTCTCGCTCAGCCAGGGGATGCAGAAGGACTTGTCGAGCCCGCCGGAGAAGGAGAGCAGGATCGGCTCGGTCATGGCGTCACCTCGTGAGCAGACGTCGCAGGCGTTGCAGGAACCGCTTCTGCTCGCGCGCTCCGGCCGTGGCGATGAAGATCGTGTCGTCGCCCGCCACCGTGCCGACGACTTCCGGCCAGGCGGCGCGATCGAGCGCCGACGCCACCGGCTGCGCCGCGCCGACCGTGGTGACGACGACCGTCAAGTGCGGGCCGGCGGGCTTGGCGCTGCGCACGAAGGTGGCGATGCCGTCGAGCTTCGCTTCCTCTGTCTTGCTTTCGGGAAGCGGCAAATAGCGCCCGGCGACGCGCGCCACGCCGAGATCGCGGAGGTCGCGGCTGACGCTCGATTGGGTCGCCGGCAGGCCGCGCGCGTGAAGCAGCTCGACGAGCTCCTCCTGTCGCGCGACGCGCTCCGCCGTCAGGAGGGCGAGGATCTCCCGCTGGCGACGGTGGCGGAGCTCAGTGTCGGTCGGCATCGGCCTGGCATCAAAATGCGCATTCTAGTGCATAACTTGCGGGTGTCAAGGGGCGGTGTGGCCCTGCGAAGGCCGCTAACGACGGTGCGAAGGGGGCGAGGACGGCGAGGGCGGCTCGCTGTCCGCCGGAGCGGGGAGTTGTTGCAGGACCTCCTGGAGCTGGTGCACCAGCCGGTGAAAGCCGCGCAGCACCTCGCCCGCGGTGTCGCGCGGGAGATCGGAGACCGCGCTGCCGCCGGCCGGTTGGAGCGGGTAGGCGTCGCCCGACGCGGCGGTGGAGGGCTCCGCGACGGCGGCGCGCGCCGCCGCGGAGACACGGCCGTAGCGCCCGCTCACCAGGGCGAGCGCGTCGTGGAGGGCGAGCAGGTCGGAGCCGAGAGCGCGCAGGATCTTGTCGAGCGTCTCGAGCGACGGGCGTTGCTTGCCGGTCTCGTAGGCGCAGAGCATCCCCTTGGTGATGCCCGCCGACTCGGCGACCTCGTACTGCTTCTTCCCCTGGCAGTCGCGCAGCCACCGTAGTGCCTTGCCCAGGTTCTCGAAGAGGTCCATCGAATCCCCCGCCTCCCTGCCGATTCGACCCCCGACCGTGTCGCAGCGGCGGCTCTCCGGCAGATTCACATGCTATGGCGGTAACTAGGCGTAAGTCAAGCAGCAAGCCGCTGGGTGGCAGAGCGTTGATGGGGCGCTTCCGCATATCGTGTATGAGCAGATCGCCGATTTCGCAAACTGTCCCGTCGACACGGTTTAGCCGCACCCTTGGCTTGGAAACGTCGGCGCACACACTCTCGGATCCAACGCTCTCGTCTTCACGCCGCGAACGCGCGGCTCTCGCGGGGTGGCCCCTGGGGCTGGGGTCACCCCCTTTTTTCTCAATAGAGATCGAAGACCAGGAGGCGCGCCTCGAGCGGACCGTTCCAGACCGGGATGCGGCGCCGGGGCTTCAAGCCGATCCCCTTGCCGAGGCCGGGCCCGCCGGCCAGGACGGCCGCTCGCCAGCCGCGGAAGGCGTGCTTCAGGAGGTCGCCGAGCCGCCGCCACTGCTCGTCGTCGCCGCCCACCCGCTCGCCGTACGGCGGGTTCACCACGACCAAGCCCGGCTCGGCCGGCGGCCGAAGATCGAAGGCGTCGCCGTGCGTGACCTCCGCCCGCTCCGCGAGCCCCGCCCGCGCGAGGTTGGCGCGCGCCGCGCGCACCGCCTCGGCCGATCGGTCCCTGCCGGCGAGCCGCAGCGTGTCGGCCCCCGGCGCCGGCGGCGCCTCCCGCCGCACCGCCGCGAAGGCCGCGGCGTCGAAGTCCGGCAGGCGCTCGAAGGCCCAGCCGCCGCCCGCCTCGGCGCGCAGCGCCCCCGGCGGCCGGCCGAGCGCGAGCCAGCCGGCCTCGACGAGCAGCGTCCCCGAGCCGCACATCGGGTCCACCACCGGCCCGCGGCCGTCCCAGCCGGAGGCCAGGACGCAGGCCGCGGCCAGGGTCTCGCGCACCGGCGCGGCGGTCGAGACCGCGCGATAACCGCGGCGGTCCAGCGGCTCGCCCGACGTGTCGAGGAGGAGCGTGGCGCGGTCGCGGTGGAGGCGGAGGCGGAGCGGCAGGTCGGGGCGCTCGCGGGCGACGTCCGAGCGCCGACCCCAGCGCTGGCGCTGGCCGTCCACCAGGCCGTCCTTGACCTTGAGCGCCGCCCATTGCGGGTCGCGGATGCGCGAGGCGGCGGCGCTGGCGCGCACGGCGAGGCTGCGCGAGGGGTGGAGGAGATCGGCCCGCTCCGCCGCCAGAGCTCGCGCGCCGGCGGCGAGCGCCTCGCCGTCCGGCGCCTCCCAGGAGCCGAGCTCGACGAGCACGCGGTTGGCGGTGCGCAGGCGCCAGTTGGTGCGCCAGCAGTCCTCCCAGCCGCCGCGGAAGGCGACCGCGCCCGGCTCGCGCACGGTCGCCTGCGCTCCGAGCGCCGCCAGCTCGCCCTCCAGCAGCTCTTCCAGACCGAGCCCGCAAGTGGCGACGAGGGCGAGCACCGAGGGAGTGTAGAGTAGGGACATCTCATGGAATCCGCGAGCCCCCAACCCTCCCGCTCCCAGGCCCTCAACCATCTGCTCGGAAGCTGGCGCGACGCGGTGCGCGCCGGCGACGTCGACGCCATCACCCGCCGCATCAAGAACGACCTCTCCGGCCAGATCCAGCGCGAGGGGATGGACCTGCCGCCGAGCTACCGCGAGACCGACCCCGACCATTACGCCCGCCGCCTCCTCTACCGCGACCCCGAGCTGGCGCTGACCGCCGTGGTCATGGCCTGGGCGCCCAGCCAGGCGACGCCGCTCCACGACCACTCCGGCATCTGGTGCGTCGAGGGGGTGGTGGAAGGGGAGATGGAGGTCGTGCGCTACGAGCTGCTCGAGGAGCGCGGCGCCGTCTGCCGCTTCGCGGAGGTGGAGCGGCTGCGCGCCACGACCGGCTCGGCGGGAGCGCTCATCCCGCCGCTCGAGTACCACGTCCTGCGCAACCCGACGGACCGGCCGGTGATCACTCTCCACGTCTACGGCGGCGAGATGGACCACTGCGGCGTCTTCGAGCCGCAGCCGGACGGGAGCTGGCGCCGCGAGGAGCGGGCGCTCTCCTACCACGATTAGGCGGCCGGCTCGGAGCGGTATGGCGGCGGCCGCGATCCTCCCCGGGAAGAGCCCCGACCTGGTGGTCCGCCAGGAGGAGCCGTTCAACGCCGGGCCGCCGCTCGACCGGCTGCTGCGCCACCCGATCACCCCCGCCGACCTCTTCTTCGTCCGCAATCACGCGCCGGTGCCGCGGATCGATCCGCAGCGCTACCGGCTGACGATCGAGGGTCTGGTCGAGCGCGCCCTGGCGCTCACCGTCGAGGATCTGCGGCGCAACTTCAGCTGGGTGCAGATCGAGGCCACCCTGCAGTGCGCCGGCAACCGGCGCACCGAGCTGATGGCTGTCGCCCCCATCCCCGGCGAGCTGCCCTGGGGGAGCGAGGCGATCTCGAACGCCCGCTGGGCGGGCGCGCCGCTCGCCGAAGTGCTCGCCGAGGCCAATGTGCTGCCCGACGCCCGGCACGTCGGCTTCACCGGCCTCGACCGCGTCGAGCGGCTGGGCAGCCGCTTCGGCTTCGGCGGCTCGGTGCCGCTCGGCAAGGCGCTCGGCCCCGAGGTGCTGCTTGCCTACGAGATGAACGGCGAGCCCTTGCCGGCGGCCCACGGCGCGCCGCTGCGCGCCCTCGTCCCCGGCTACATCGGGGCGCGCAGCGTCAAATGGCTGTCGCGCATCGAGGTGCTGCGCGAGCCCTCCGAGAATTATTTCCAGACCCGCGCCTACCGCCTCTCGCCCCCGGACGCGGCGAGCCCCGAGGGGATCGACTGGTCGCAGGCGGTGATGCTCGGCGAGCTGCCGGTCAACTCGGTGATCTGCGACCCGGCCGACGGCGCCGAGGTCCCGGCCGGGCGGCTCACCGTCGCCGGCTGGGCGATGGCGGGGGGCGGCCGTACCGTCGAGCGGGTGGACCTCTCGGGGGACGGCGGCTCATCCTGGACCCGCTGCGAGATCCTCCGCGGCGAACGCTGGGCCTGGTGCCTGTGG
>DASWHY010000707.1:0-3297 GCA_036397955.1 Thermoanaerobaculia bacterium
GCGCCGCCCGCTGCGCCGCCTCCACCTCGCGGCAGAGCCGGGCGTAGATCTCCCGCGCCCGCCGCCCGCTCAGGCGGCGCACGATCCGCGCGCGGTTGCGCAGGCCGAAGACGGTGATCGCGTGATACGGGTTGACGACCAGCACGGCGAGCAGCAGGGTGAAGAGCCCGCCGAGCGCCGCGAAGCCCGCCGCCACCTGCGCCCCGGCCGGCTCGCGCAGGACGGCGGCGCAGAGCGCGAAGAGCAGCGCGAAGACGGCCGCCACGCCGATCGCGGAGACCGGCCGGTAGCGGTGGTAGGTCACCAGCACCACCTCGTCGAAGAAGACCCGCCGGCGGCTGGCCTCGATGAAGGAGATCTCTTCCACCTCCAGGCCCCCGGGCACTTCGTAGACGCGATAGCGCGTGGCGACGTCGGCGTCGCGGCTCAGGCGCTTGCGGCGCGGGCGGGCGGTCACGCGCTGACGATCCCGTAGATGATCATGCCGAGGAAGAAGAGCCCGAGGCCGGTGACCAGCAGGGCGACGATCAGCGCCGCCACCGGCGCCGCGCGGGCCGCCCCGACCTCGCGCCGCTGGCGCGCGGCGCGGACGGCGCAGTAGGCCGCCGCCGGCCCGAGCAGAGGCGCCAGGAAGCACATCATGAGCCCCACCAGGCTGATCAGGAACGAGACCCCGGTCAGGTCGGTGTAGCGGCTGCGCGTGCTGGCCAGCGCGTCGCCGGCGGTGAGGCGGGCGAAGCACGCGGGGCAGAGGACGACGCCCTCGGTCTCGATGCGGCAGAGGTCGCAGATCAGCAGGCCGCAACGGCCGCAGTGAGCGGTCGCCAGGTTGCCGGTGTGGTTGGCGCAGGCGGTGCCGGCGGCGGGCCCGGCCTCGCCCAGGCGCGTGACCGTCGCCCGGGCGAGGGGGGGATCGAAGAGGACCGCCTCGAAGCGGGTGCCGCAGGCGGCGCAGGTCTGGGGGCCGCTGGCGAGGAGCGTCAGGTCGAGCGCCACCGCGCAGCGCGGGCAGCCGATCCCCGCCCGCGCCAGGCGCGACGGCGGACCGCCGGTGCCGCGGCGCTCGGAGAAGAGGTCGAGCAGGGAAGCCTCCGGGCGGCGCCTAGCGGGGTCCCGGGCGCGCGTCGATCACCCGCGTCTTGGCCGCCAGGTCGTGCAGGGTGGTCTTCTCGTCGGTGAAGAGCGCCGGCAGGTAGTCGATCAACGACAGGCACCCCTCGAGCAGGAAGCGGAGCACGGCGCGCCCCCAGGCCTGCCCCGGCCGCAGGTCGTGCCCCTCGGGGGTGATCACCTTGACGCTCATCGCGCGCTTGCCGAGCGTCTGGCCGCCGCGCGAGAGCATCATTCCCTCGTAGATCACGCGGCCGATGGTGGCCCACAAGATGACGAAGATCAGCCCGCCGATGGCGATGGCGTCGGGCTCGCCCCCTTCCGCCATCTGCCCGGAGACCGCCATGTAGAGGATGACCAGCCCGTACGGGAGGCCGAAGAGCAGCCCGTCGAGGAAGAGGGCGGCGAAGCGGCGCCCGACCGACGCGTAGGCGAGCCGCTCGCTGGGCGTCACCCCGGCCTGCAGGTCGCGCACGTACTCGGTCTTGCACTGGGCGCAGTAGGGGCGGCCGTCCAGCTCCACCCGGCAGTCGGGACACACCCAGTCGCCGCAGCGGGCGCAGCGCACGCAGCCCTCGGTCACCTCGGGGTGGTTCTTGCAGCGCACCACGAGCTCCATCGATCGTCCTCCTCTCGTGCGGTTCGCGGCGAAGATCGTATCAAGGGCGCGTGGTACGCTCGATCCGTGCCGCAGCCCCAGGTCTGCGCGAACCATCCGCAGCGGCCTGCCCTGGCGCTCTGCATGGCCTGCGGGCAGCGCTTCTGCCAGGAGTGCGTGACCCCCTGGGAGGGGATCCACTACTGCGCGCCCTGCCTCGGCAGGCGCCGCGCCGCCGGGCGGGAGCGGCGCCGCGTCCTCGGCTGGCTGCCGATGCTCCTCGCCGCGGCCCTCCTCTTCGTCCTCGCCAACGAGCTGCGCGTCGTCGCGGCCGCCAACTTCGGAGAGCTCTTCTGAGGGCGCGGGCGGCCGGCCTCGGCCTCGCCGAGCTCTGCGACGAGGGGGAGGAGGTGGTCGCGGCCGTGGCCGCCCCCTGGGTGGGAGTGCTCTGGCTCACCGCCGTGCCGCTGCGCCTCCTCCAGGTCGCCTTCGCCGACCGCCTGATCGAGCTGGGCGCCGACGCCCGCCGCTACGGCGACTGGTTCGGCGAGCTGTCGTGGGCGATCGGGCTCGCCTTCCTGCTGGCGCTCTACGGCCGCGCCGTCTACGCGCGGGCCTGCGGCGAGCGCTACGCCTCCGGCCGCACGCCGGGATGGCGGGCGCTGGCGGTGCCGCTCGGGGCGACGCTGGTCTACTTCTACGTGGCGCTGGTCCTGGAGGCGCTCTTCGTGGCGCTGGCGGTGACGGGGGTGGCGGTGCCGGTGCTGGTGACCCTCGGCGGGCTGGCGGCGGCGAGCCTGCCGTTCTACGGCCGGCCGGGGCTCTTCGCGCCGCTGCGCACGGTGCTCGCCGCCGGCCGGGCCGGGCGCACGCTCGTTGCGTCGATCTTCCTTTTCTCGACCGCCTTCCTGGTGGCGGCGCTGAACCTGCTCTTCCTCGTCCAGCTCGCGCTGCTCCTCGCCGACGGCGCCTTCGGGGCGAGCCTCGCGCCCTGGAAGGCGGCGCTCGGCCTGGAGGGGCGCGCCTTCCTGCTCCTCCTCGCCGCCGGCGCCTGGCTCCTCGTCGAGCCCTACTGGCTGGCGTTCCTCGTCGTCTACGTCCGCCGCCTGCGCGGGCGGACCCGGGGCGAGGACCTGCGCCGGCAGTGGGCGGAGCTGCAGGCGAGCGAGTATGCACCGTCCGCCTGAGCCTCCCCCCACCCGATCCCTCGCTGCGCTCGGGATGACGGGGCTCTTGTTCTTTTTGATTCCGGCGGTGAGCGTCGGCCGGGCGCGAGGTGTCGACGACTACCGCCAAGCGCTCACCCGGATCGCGGTGTCCTTGCAGTCCGGCGACACCGGCGCCGCGCGGCGGGTGGCGGACGGTCTGCGCGGCGCGGCCTTCGACTTCGCCGGCGGCACCTTCCACGCCGACGCCTCCCTCCTCGAGCGGGTGCGGGCGGCGCGCACACCGGACGAAGCGCGGCGCGCCGCGGCGGCGGTCGAACGGCTGCTCGCGGCGCTCGACGGCGCCGCGCGCACAACGACGCCGGCGACGCCTCCCGACGCCGCGCTCCTCGACCGCCTGCAGCGCGGCCGCGCCGCGGCGAT
>DASWHY010000708.1:0-9347 GCA_036397955.1 Thermoanaerobaculia bacterium
CAGGACCTCGCCGCCTTCTACCGCGACGCGCTGGCGGCCGGAGCGGCGCGCGCCGGCCAGCGCGCCGGCGGCTGAGGCGGCGATGCGCCTGCGGGTGCTCGGCAGCTCCGGCGCCTACCCGCGCCCGGACAACCCCTCGACCGGGTTCGTGCTGGAGACCGGGCAGGGGCGCCTCTGGCTCGACGCCGGCACCGGTACCTTCGCGGCTCTCCAGCGGGCCGGGGTGCCCTACACGCGGCTCGACGCGCTGGTCCTCTCGCACCTCCACGCCGACCACTGCCTGGATGTCTACCCGCTCTACTACGCGCTGCGCTTCACGCCGGGGGAGGGGTGGGGGACGGAGCGGCGCCTCCCGGTCTACGCCCCGCCCGGATCGCGGGAGACCCTCTCCGGCCTCCTGGCGCCCGACGACGCCGAGACCTTCGCGCGCGCGCTCGACTTCCGGGAGATCGAGGAGGGGAGCGTCGTCGAGGCCGCCGGCCTGCGCTTGACGTTCCTGCGCACCCGTCACCCGATCCACACCCTGGCGGTGCGGGCAGAGGCGGCCGGCGCCGTGCTGACGTACTCGGCCGACACCGGCCCCGGCACCGACCTCCCGCGCTTCGCGCGCGGCAGCGACCTGCTGGTCTGCGAAGCGACCTACCAGAACGCCCGCCTCGGCGCACCGCTCCACCTCTCCGCCGCGCAGGCCGCCGAGACCGCCGTCCAAGCCGAGGCCCGCGCCCTCGCCCTCACCCACCTCTGGCCCGACCTCGACCCCGAAGTCTCCCTAGCCGAAGCCCGCGCCGCGGCGCCGGGGCTAACGGTGCGGCATGTCCGCACCGGTGACGAAGTCGAGCTCAGCGGCTAGACAGCGACCCGCGCCGCCTCCGCCTCCGGCGCCGTCCGGCGCCGCCACCAGGCGAGGAGGTTCAGGAGGGGGCCGGTCATGAAGGTGGTGACGAGGGCCATCAGGACGAGCATCGCGAAGAGGCGCGGCGAGAGGATGCCGAGGTCGTAGCCGAGGGTGAGGACGACCAGCTCGACCAGGCCGCGGGTGTTCATCAGCGCGCCGAGGGCGAAGGAGTCCCCCCAGCCCATCCCGGTCCAGCGGGCGGCCAGCATGCTGCCGCCGAGCTTGCCGGCGATCGCCAGGCCGACGATCGCGGCGCAGAGGAGCCAGGCCCGGAGGTCGTCGAGGAGGCCGATCTGGGTGCGCAGGCCGGTGAAGGCGAAGAAGAGGGGGAGGAGGAGGACCGAGCTGAAGGTCTCCATGCGCTCGCGCAGGAACTGGCGGAGCGCAGTGTCGGCGGGCATGGCGACGCCGGCCAGGAAGGCGCCGAAGAGGGCGTGGATGCCGATCACCTCGGTGAACAGCGCTGCGGCGAAGACGAAGAGGAGGACCGCCGTGAGGATGGGCGCGCCGCGGGCGGGAGCCGTGGCCCGCCGTGCCGCCAGCCGGCCCAGCCACGGCCGGACCACCAGGAGCATGGCGGCGATGAAGAGGAGGGTGAGCACGATCGACGAGAGCGCCCCGCCCAGCTCGTTCGCCTTGACGATCGCCACGACGACGGGGAGGAGGCACCAAGCGGTGACGTCGCCCACGGCGGCGCAGGCGATGGCGATGCTGCCGAGATGGCTCCCCGCGAGCCCGCGCTCCTCGATGATCCGCGCCAGCACCGGGAAGGCGGTGATGCTCATCGCCACGCCCATGAAGAGGGCGAAGGGGGTGAAGGGGACGCCGGCCGGCGCCAGGGCGCGGTAGAAGAGGAGGGCACCGGCGGTGCCGAGGAAGAACGGCAGGACGATGCTGGCGTGGCTGACCAGGACCGCGGCGTCGGCGCGGCGGCGCAGGTGCTGGACGTCGAGCTCGATGCCGACCACGAACATGAAGAGGACGACGCCGATCTGGCTGAGCAGCCGCAGCGCGTCGAGCGAGGCGGCGGGGAAGAGGAAGGCGTGAGCGGCCGGCGCGACAGCGCCGAGGAGCGACGGCCCGAGCAGGATGCCGGCGATCATCTCGCCGATCACCGCCGGCTGCTCGATGCGCCGGCAGAGGGCGCCGAGCAGGCGCGCGGCGACGACGATGACGAGGACCTGGAGGAGCAGGATCGCGAACGGGTGGTGGAGGTTGTCGCGCACCGTCCCGGCGAGGCCGGCGGGGGCGGGCGCGGCGGCCGGCGCGCCCGCGGTCGCGGCGGCCGGGACGGCCGGGGCCGCGGCCGGTTGGAGGTCCGCGCCGAGGCGCAGGATGCCAAGGATCCCCGCTCCGAAGAGCAGGATCACGACGACGTAGAAGGCGAGGTTCCGCGGCATCGGGGGTCTCTTGAGTCGCGCTGCCGAAGAGCCTAACCTCTTCCGGGCGCGCCGGCACCATCGGCGCGCGGCAAGGGCGCGGCGTTACGGCGTCGGGCCGCTGAGGGAGACCGCATGAAAAGAACGCTCTGCGCGGGCGCGGCGCTGGCGCTGCTGCTCGCCGCCGGCTGCGACCGCCGCCCGGAGAAGAACCCGAGCGGCCTCTTCGTCGTCACTCAGAACGAGCGGGTCGGCTACATCGACCGCAAGGGCGAGGTGGTCATCCAGCCGCAGTTCGACCGCGCCTACGGCTTCACCGACGGGCTGGCGGTGGTCGAGATCGGCGGCCGCTACGGCTACATCGACGAGGACGGGCGCTTCGCCATCAACCCCCGCTTCGACGACGCCTTCAGCTTCTACGAGGGGCTCGCCGCCTTCAAGGAGGGCGACCGCATGGGCTACCTCGACCGCGACGGCGAGGTGGTCATCACGCCGCAGTTCGAGGACGCCGGCGACTTCAAGCAGGGGCTGGCGCGGGTGCGGGTCGGCGGCCGCCACGGCTACATCGACGAGGAGGGGAAGTTCGCCATCAACCCGCAGTTCGACGAGGCCCAGCCGTTCTCCGAGGGGCGCGCTGCCGTCAAGGTGGGAGGGCGCTGGGGCTTCATCGACCGCGACGGCAAGATGGTCGTCCCGCCGCAGTACGACGAGGCCCTGGCCTTCGCCGAGGGCAAGGCCCTGGTCAAGAGCAATGGCCGCTACGGCTTCATCGACGAGGAGGGCGAGGTGGTCATCGCGCCGCAGTTCGACAACGCCTACAGCTTCTCCGAGGGGCTGGCCTCGGTCGGCGTCGGCGACCGCGGCGGCTACGTCGGCGAGGACGGCAAGCTCGTCGTCACGCCGCAGTTCGAGTCGGTCGCCCCCTTCGCCGAGGGGCTGGCGCGGGTCAAAGTCGGCGGCCGCTGGGGCTACGTCGACGAGGACGGCAAGATCGTCATCAACCCGCAGTTCGAGGAGGCCTTCGACTTCAACGGCGGCCTCGCCGAGGTCCGGGTCGGCGACGCCCGCGGCTACATCGACCGCGAAGGGCGCTTCGTCTGGAACCCGAGCAAGTGACCGGCTGAGCCGGTCATCCTGAGCGCAGCGAACCCGCAATCCGCGCGCCCGGTGCGCCTCGTCTGGGCCGGGACGACCTGACGATCCGCGGCCGAGGTCGCGGGCCTGCCCTTCCGGGTGGGGGCTTGACCACCCGGAAGGGTATTTCCATGTTCCCGCTTTACTCCAAGAGTTCAAAACAAAGATCTCTATGAAAGGAGGTCGAGACATGGAATCGCAAGACCGAAGACGGTTCTTACAGGTTCTCGGAGCGGGCGCGGTCGGGGTCCTCGTCGACGGCCCGGCCGCGGCCCTGCCGTCGAAGGCGCTGCCGGCAGCGGACGGGGCTGTTGCGGAGCTGCGCGCGAATCTCCTGAGTCAGCGCGATCGAATTCGCTCGTTGCGACTGCGCTTTACGGCCGAGCTCCGCGGTGCGACCGAGACGGTGAAGAAGAATTCTTGGCTGATCGCCGGTGATTCCCTGTTTCTCTACTCGGCCGGGCGGCACCGCTTGGAGCACTACCGCGCTGGTTTCGACGTGATCGAGATCAGCAACGGCGGGCTCTACCGACAAGCGTTCGTCGAAGCCGGGGGAAAGAGCCGTGTCCTTTACACCGGGCCGCTGACCGCCAATCGGCGACCGGCAGCCACCCTGGAGAGGTTCCTGCCGGTGCTGCGGAACGTACCGGCCTACGACCTGGGGGTCGATCTCGTCGACGGCGAGCGCGTGCAGGTCGTCGGTCAGGGCGATGTCCGCTACTTCGTCGCCGCGCGACGGCCGGCGGTAATCCGAGTCGACATCTTCTCCACGGCCACGGCCCTGCGGGAGCGCATCCGCTTCTCCGACTTCGAGAGCACGACCGCGGGCGTCGACTTCCCCACCCGCCTCACCTCGAGCCGGTTCGGCGCCACGGACAAAGTGGTGAAGGAGGTCGACCTTGCCGTGAGCGAACTGGAGATCAATCCTGCTCTCGAGGACTCGCTCTTTGCCATCGAAGGGGGAACGCGCCATGGCTAACCACTTCAGGATCGTCAACCCCGCGACTCTCGCCGTGGCTGCCGCCACGGTAGCCCGTGCTGCACAGGCGCAGGATTGTGGCGTTCGGGAGGACGCTCCGGTCTGCACGAGCGGCGGCGAGGACGTGGAGTGCACCGGAGAAAGGTATCGCGGCTGCGAAACCGGCCAGACGGATTGCGCCAACAACCCGGGCAACGATGACGATGTCTGTTGCTGGGGCGCCGGACCGGGCAGCGGGGACAACATCGACCACGAGTTCTGCATCCAAGACGACTCCGGTTGGGGCGGCATCGGCTGGTGCATCTTGTGGGATTTCGGCAACCCGCCGTACTGAGCCCCTGGGAGCATTGATCGTGCAAAGCCGAGCTGTGTCGCTGGTTGCGCCGCCGGAGCTCCTTGCGGCGATCGAGGCGCTGGAGCGCAGCACCGATACGATCTTTCTGGACGTCCAGAAGCGAAAGGTCCTCTTCCGTGCGGACGGCCTGATCGTCGCGGTCAGCGATCTGGTCTACGACTTGTTCGTCACTCTCAGGGGGGTGCCCCCGGACGAGCGCATCGCCTCTCTCGTCCGCCGCCACGGCGCCTCCGAGGTGAGCAAGGCCTTCCAGGCGTTCGCAGAGATGTGCGGCGTCGGACTCTTCGCCGGGCCGGTGAGCGAGCTACCCCGCAAACGCCCCGCCGACGTGCAACCTTCGGGCATCGTCCTGATGGTTGCCCAGACCTGCAATCTGGCCTGCACCTACTGTTACGGCGGGGGCGGCTCCTACGGCTCGCAGGTCGCGCGCATGGATCCCGCTACGGCCCGGGCCGCAATCGATCTGATGATCGACCGTGCTCCGGCCCGCGACAAGTACACCGTGATCTTCTTCGGCGGCGAACCGCTGCTCAACTTTCGGCTCATCCGCGAGACGGTGGGCTACTGCGAGGCCAGAGCGCAGGAGCTGGGAAAGTCATTCAGCCATTCGATGACCACCAATGGCACGGTCCTCACCGACGCCATCCTCGACTTCCTGCGAGAGAAGAGGTTCACCTTGATGGTGAGCCTCGACGGACCGCAAGCCGTACAGGACAGCCTCCGGCCATTCGTGACTGGCCGCGGCTCCTTTGCGGTGGTGATCCACAACATCCGGCGGTTGACGGAGGCCGGCGTGCCGGTGCAGATGCGCGCCACGCTAACCCGGAAGACGCTCTCTGCCGAGGCGATTCACGAGGTGGTGCGAATCGGCCGCGAGCTGGGCTGCAATCGCGTCGTGATGTCGCCGGTGGACACCACGAAGTCCGAGGGCAAGGTGGACGAGGCGCTGCAACTGGGCAGCGAGCAGCTCATGGAGCTGGAGCGGATCTACGAGGCCATTACCGAGGAAAACCTGGAACATGCCCGTGTCGGTGACACGGCTCGTGCAGGCTACGACCCCCACGTGCGGATGATGCGTTCCTTGGCGCAGGGCAAGGGCCGGGGCCTCACTCAGTGCGGAGCTTGCTTCGGCATGGCCGCCACGTCCTCGGACGGTACCCTTTTCCCCTGCCACCGCTTCGTTGGCATGGACGCTTACGCCATCGGCGACCTTGCCAGCGGGTTCGATCTGGCGCGCATCGAGGAGTTCTTTGCCCGTGCCGAAAGGGCCTACACCGCGAAATGCAACGAATGCTGGGCGCGGCAGATCTGCTGCGGCTTGTGCTATTTCCGTACCGCCGACGGCGACGGCGGCTTCGCCGAGCCGGACGACGGAGCTTGTGGCAGCTTCCGCGCCAGTCTCGAGAACGCCGTTGGGTTCTTGGCCCGGCTGCGCGAGCTGCCGGAGGACGAGCAGAGACGCTATGTCGAGTCGGTGCGATTCGTCTGAAGGAGGATTCGGCCGTGAAGAGATTCGTGCTTTGGCTCGCCGGGATCGGGTTGCTCGCTCTCTGGAGCGCCCTGCTTTTCATCGGCGGCTGGATGTCAGGCCAGAGCCGGGTGATGCACGAGATCGGGTCGCCCGACGGCTCCTGGGTGGCCAGAGTTCGCGCCCACGCAGCCCTCGATCCGCCGGCCCAGTCGCTTTGGCTCGGTCCACGGGGCGGTTCACTGTCGCGGCTGGCCCGCCTGGCTGAGGATCAGGAGTGGTGCGACGAGGTGGTGTGGAGCGACGATGGAACGCGAGTGGGGTTCCTGGTGAGCGGTGCCCGCCTCGACGTTTACGCGGTCCCCGGAGGCCGCTTCCTCGGCAGCACGACGCTCCTGCCCGCGACGGCCGATCCAGGCATTCGGGAGGCGCGGCGCGTGGCCTTCTCGCCCGATGGCCACTCGGTGAGGTTCACGGACTGCGTGCGGGGGCGGGCCAACTGTCTCGGCGAACATGAGCTTCGGCTGGAGGGTGGCCTCTGAACTGAGAAGGTGCCCGACATGGTCGCAGGCCGGTGAAGTCGAAGGCCTTGTCGAACTACGGGCTGAGGCAAGCGTCCGGCACGAAAAACGCCTGGCACGTAGGCCGGGCGCTACGCAACCCGGCGTCTTTTCGTCCGTATCTCCCCTCCATGCGCACCCGACCGCTGACGGTCTTCCTCTGCCTCGCCGCCCTCGTCTCCGCCCCCGCCGCCGCCCAGACCAAGCTCCTCCGCTTCCCGGACATCCACGGCGACCGCGTGGCCTTCACCTACGCCGGCGACCTCTGGCTGGCGCCGGCGGCCGGCGGCGCCGCCACCCGGCTGACCGCCCATCCCGGGCTCGAGCTCTTCGCCAAGTTCTCGCCCGACGGCCGCTCGATCGCCTTCACCGGCCAGTACGACGGCGACGAGCAGGTCTACGTCGTGCCGGCCGCGGGCGGGGTGCCGAAGCAGCTCACCTTCTACCCGGCGCGCGGGCCGCTCAACCCGCGCTGGGGCTACGACAACCAAGTCGTCAACTGGACGCCGGACGGCACGGCGGTCCTCTTCCGCTCGCTGCGCGACGCCTGGGGGCTCGCCGACTCGCGCCTCTACACGGTGCCGGCGGCCGGCGGGCTCGGCCAGCCGCTGCCGATGCCGATCTCGGGCGCCGGCGATCTCGCGCCCGACGGCCAGCGCATCGTCTACACCCCGAACGCCCGCGACTTCCGCACCTGGAAGCGCTACCAGGGCGGCTGGCAGCAGGACCTCTGGCTCTTCGACCTGGCCAGCCACGACTCCCGCAAGCTCACCGACCACCCGCGCAGCGACCGCGACCCGATGTGGATCGGCGAGACGATCTACTTCAGCTCCGACCGCAGCGGCACCCTCAACCTCTACGCCCAGGACCTCGCCGGCAGCGCCTTGCGGCAGCTCACCCAGAGCCGGCAGTGGGACGTGCGCTGGCCGTCCTCGGACAACCAGGGTCGGATCGTCTACGAGCAGAACGGCGAGCTCGTGGTGTTCGACGTCGCGAGCGGCGCGAGCCGCCCGATCGCCATCGCCGTCCCCACCGACGGCCTCTACAACCGGCCGTCGCAGGTCTCGGCGGCCGAGCGGATCGAGGACGCGGCGCTCTCGCCCAAGGGGGAGCGCGCCCTCTTCGTGGCGCGCGGCGACGTCTTCTCGGTCCCCATCGAGAAGGGCGTGGCGCGCAACCTCACCCGCTCCTCGAACGCGCACGACAAGTGGGCGCGCTGGTCGCCCGACGGACGGAAGGTCGCCTTCATCTCCGACCGCAGCGGCGAGGACGAGGTCTGGCTCGCCAATCAGGACGGCTCGGGCCAGCCCGAGCAGCTCACGCAGGGCGGCAAGGCCATGCGCTACGCCCCGGACTGGGCGCCGGACGGCAAGCGCCTCGCCTTCAGCGACAAGGACGGCAGGATGTGGGTGCTGACCCTCGACGGCAAGAAGCTCGTGGAGGTCGCCGACGATCCGCTCGGCCACATCCGCGACTACACCTGGTCCGCCTGCGGCGGCCACCTCGCCTTCAGCATGAACGACCCCAACGGCTTCCGCTCCATCTGGATCTGGAGCGCCGCCGACGGCAAGACCCGGCGGGTCACGGGCGAGGTCTTCCACGAGGTCGAGCCGGTGTGGGACCCCAAGGGGGCCTACCTCTACTACATCAGCGGCCGCTCCTACGCGCCGCAGTTCGACAACCTCGACTTCAACTGGGCGGTGGCGCGCGACGAGGGGATCTTCGCCCTCGCCCTGCGCCGCGACGTCCCGCACCCCTTCCCGCCGGAGAGCGACGAGGTGACGCTGGAGGGCGAGAAGAAGAAAGGCGAGGAGAAGAAGCCCTCCGGCTACATCCGCATCGATTTCGACGGTCTCGCCGAGCGCGTGGCGCGCGTCCCGGTGCCGTTCGAGGACTACAACGGCCTCTACGCCGTCGAGGGGAAGCTCCTCTACACCAAGCTCCCGGCCTTCTACCTCGGGCGCGAGTCCGAGCCGCAGCTGCTCCAGGTCTTCAACTTCGAGGACCGCAAGGAGACGACCCTCGCCGAGAAGGTGGACAACTACGCGATCTCGGCCGACGGCAAGAAGGTCCTGGTCTCGCAGGAGAACCAGTGGAACCTCTACGAGGTGGACAAGGGGAAGGACAGCAAGAAGACGGTCTCGACCGCGGGGCTGGTGGTGGACCGCGTGCCGGCCGAGGAGTGGGCGCAGATCTTCGATGAGGTGTGGCGCCGCTACCGCGACTTCTTCTACGTCGAGAACATGCACGGCTACGACTGGGAGGCGCTGGGACGCCAGTACCGGCCGCTCCTCGCTCACGTCGGCCACCGCTCCGATTTGAACTACGTGATCGGCGAGATGATCGCCGAGCTCAACGTCTCGCACACCTACGTCGAGGGAGGCGACTTCGACCTTCCCGAGCGGCCGAAGGTGGCGCTGCCGGGCGCCCGCTTCGAGCTCGACGCCGCGGCCGGCCGCTACCGCATTGCCAAGATCTTCCGCGGCCACAACGAGGAGGACACCTACCGCGCGCCGCTGACCGAGTTGGGCGTGGACGCGCGGGTGGGTGACTACGTGCTGGCGATCGACGGCGTCG
>DASWHY010000709.1:0-4487 GCA_036397955.1 Thermoanaerobaculia bacterium
CGCGTCCTCTGCGACCCCGAGCGCGGCATCTTCGCGGTGATCGACGGCGTCGGCGGCGAGTCGGCCGGCGAGATCGCCGCCGAGACGGCGCTGGAGGTGCTGCGCGGCCGCCTCTCCCGCCGCACCACCGACCCGCCGCGCCGCGTGCGCGAGGCGATCGCCCTGGCCAACCGGCAGATCCTCGAGCGCGCCGAAGCCGAGCCGCGCCTGCGCGGCATGTCCTGCGTCCTCACCGTCGCGGTCGTCGAGGACGGGCGCGCCACCGTCGGCCACGTCGGCGACAGCCGCCTCTACCGGCTCCGCCGCGGCGCCCTCGAGAAGCTCACCAGCGACCACTCGCCGGTCGGCGCGCGCGAGGAGCGCGGCGAGCTCTCCGAGGCCGAGGCGATGAGCCACCCGCGGCGCAACGAGATCTTCCGCGACGTCGGCTCGGTGCCGCACCAGCCGGACGACGCCGACTTCATCGAGCTCCTCGAGGTGCCGTTCGAGCGCGACGCGGCGCTGCTCTTCTGCAGCGACGGCCTCTCCGACCTGGTGCCGGGGGCGGAGATCCAGGCGATCGTCGAGAAGCACGCCGGCGACCCGGAGGCGGCGACGAAGGCGCTGGTCGCGGCGGCGAACGCGGCGGGGGGAAGGGACAACGTGTCGGTCGTGCTGGTCGAGGGGGAAGGGTTCGCCAAGGCGGTCAAGACCGGCGCGGGCGGGAAAGCCGCGGCGGCGGGCCGCGCCGCGGACACCGTGCGCCGCGGCGGCGCGCAGGCCGCGCCCGGCGCCTTCGACCGCGCGTGGCGGGCGCTCGGCGGCCGCGCCGCCCGGCCGCTGCTCTGGACGCTCCTCGGCCTCGCCCTGGGGCTGGGGCTGGCGTGGGCGATCGGGCAGCGCTTCGGCGGCGGCCGCTGGGGCGGCGGCGGGGCGGACGTCCTGAGCGTCGGCGGCGGCGAAGACGACTACGAGACGATCGGCGCGGCGCTCGCCGACGCGCGGCCGGGCGACACGGTGCAGGTCGCCCCCGGCCTCTACCGCGAGCCGCTCCGCCTGCGCGACGGCGTCGCCCTGGTGAGCCTGGCGCCGCGCGGCGCGGTGCTGCTGCCGGCGGGCGAGGGGCCGGCGCCGGTGGTGACCGCCTTCGGCGTGCGCGGCGCGCGCTTCGCCGGCTTCAAGATCCTCGGCGCGCCGGAGACGCCGCTGGCGATCGGGCTGCGCCTCGCCGGCTCGGAGGTCACGGTCGAGCAGGTCGAGGTCACGGGCGCCGGCGTCGCCGCGGTCGAGAGCGAGGGCGGCGACCGCTCGACGGTGCGCTACAGCTACCTGCACGGCAACCCGGGCGCGGGCGTCCTGGTGCGCGGCGGCGCCGCGCCGCGCTTGCTGCACAACCTGATCGCCCGCAACGGCGCCGGCCCGCCGCCGCGCGCCGGGGTCGAGGTGCGCGGCGAGGGGCGGCCGCTCCTTTCCGGCAACCGGATCGAAGGCAACGGTCCCCCGCAGGTGCGCCTCGCCGTCGCCGAGGACGCCGACGAGGTCTGGCTCTGGAACTCCTTCGGCGGCGCCCGCCGCGACGCCGCGGTGACGGCACCGCTCGCGCCGGGCCCGCCCTCCACCCCCGAGCCCTGAGATGGCCGGCGTCCTCAACTTCCAGCGCACGGTCGGGCGGTTCGAGATCAAGGAGTTCCTCGGCCGCGGCGGTCACGCCGACGTCTACCTCGCCTGGGACCCGCGCCGCGGCTCGAACGTGGCGCTCAAGGTGATCCCGATCTCCCCGTCCGGCGACGCCGAGATGCTGGAGGCCGAGCAGGCCGGCATCCGCATCCAGGCGCGGCTGGCGCAAGTGGCGACGCAGGTGGCGGCGGTCTACGAGTACGGCGAGCTGGAGGGCGCCTTCTACGTCTCGATGGAGTACGTCGAGGGGAGCGACCTGGCGCGCGTCCTGGCGCACGGGGCGCTCTCGGAGGAGCGCGCCGTCCACATCGCCTACCAGCTCTGCCAGATGCTCGAGCAGTGCCACGCCTACACCGCCGAGGTCAACGGCCGCGAGGTGCACGGCATCGTCCACGGCGACATCAAGCCCGAGAACATCCGCCTGCAGGGCGACGACCGGGTGCGGGTGCTCGACTTCGGCATCGCCAAGCACCTGTCGCTGCAGCGCCGCTACACCCGCAACCTCTTCGGCACGCCGCCCTACACGCCGCCCGAGCGGCTGGAGCGCGGGCTCGTCGATCCGCAGTCCGACCTCTGGGCGGTGGCGGTGGTGCTCTACCTGATGGTCTCCGGCTACCCGCCCTACGCCGGCGACGACGAGGAGCTGGAGGGGCGCATCCGCGCCGGCGACCCGCCGCGGCCGCTGCCGGCCGGGGTCTCGCCCGGGCTGAAGAAGATCCTCGGCAAGGCGCTGGCGTACACGCCGGCGGGCCGCTACCAGACGGCGTCCGATCTCAAGGCCGACCTCGACGCGCTGCGCGACGGGCGGCCGCTCGCCGCCGACGCCGTCCCCGACCCGCAGGCGACGCGGCGCACCGTGCAGCCGGTGGTGGAGGGGGCGACCCGGCGCACGGACCGCGCCGAGGAGGGGGCCGCGGCGGCGGTCGCCGAGCCCACGCGCCGCACCGAGCCCGCCGCGGCCCAACCGGAGCTGCTCATCGCACCGCCCCCCGCCGCCGGCGACGCGCCCGTCGCGCGCCGCCGCCGCCCCCTCCGCGTCCTGCTCCTCGTCTGTCTCGTGATCTTCGGCTTCGTCCAGGCTTACGTCTGGCGCGAAGCGCGCGAGATCCGCCACCAGCTCCTCAACGACCCGCGCCCCGACCTCCAGGCGCTCGCCGAGCGGGTGCGCCAGATCGGCGGGCTGTCGATCCTCGCCGGCCCGGCGCTCGGCGGCGCGCGCAAGGAGCTGCACGACGCCCTGGTCGCGGCCGCCGAGCCGATCCTCGCCAGCTACCACGGCGACAACCCGACGACCCGCGAGGGGGACTGGCGGCGCGCCGACGACTACCTGCGCGCGGCGGTCGAGCTCGACTGGAGCGACAACCGCAGCCGCGCCCGCATGCTCTACGCCCGCGCCCACCTCGACCGCATCGAGGCGCAGGCGCTGCGCGACCAGGGCAAGTCCCGCGACGCGCTGACCAAGACGCGCGAGGCGGTCTCCGGCTTCCGCGACGCGGCGCGGCGCGACCCCGACTGGCCCGACCCCTGGCTCGGCCTCGCCCGCGTCTACGCCTACCTCGACTTCGACCTCGACGAGCTGCGCGGCGCGCTCGAGGAGCTGGCCGAGCGCGGCTACCGGCTGGGGCGGCGCGAGCGGGCGATGCTCGCCGACGGCCACCGCATGCGCGCGGCGGAGCTGCTGGCGCGCGCCGCGGCGCTGCGCGGCGAGCCGGGGGAGGTGGACGCGCTGGAGGAGGCGCGCGAGCAGCTCCTCCAGGCCGTGGACCTCTACGACCAGATCCGCGGCTACGCCAACGTGCGCGGCAACCTGGCTGGCGCCGAGCGGCAGCTCGCGGCGATCGAAGACCGCTTGCTGGAGATCACCTACTGAGCCGGGCGGGAGCGGACCGCCGAGGGGGGCGCCGGTGCCGGTGACCCGCTCGACCGCCGCCGAGCGGCGGGCGCGCGACGCGGGCGCCGGCTTGGCCTTCGGCGCCCGTCGCGGCGTGCGCAACCGCGAGGCCGCGCTCCTCGTCGCGGCGGCGGCCGTCGTCCTCCTCGGCCTCGTGCTCGCCTACCTGGCGGCCGCCCGGTCGGTCGCCGACGACGATGCCCGCCTCGCCGCCGGCGAGGTCGTCAACCTCAACGCCGTGCGCCGGCCGGAGGACCTCGTCCGCGTCCTCGGCGAGATGGGGGACCGGCCCGAGCGCGCTTTCATCGCGCAGCGGATCTGGGAGCGGCTCTCGCGCGGGGGCGTGGACAACGTCGGCGAGCTGGGGCGGCTCCGCGTGCCGGCCGCGGAGATCAAAGACGACCCGCGGTTGACCGGCCTCAACGCGCGCCTGGAGGCGCGGCGCGGAGACCGCACCATCCCGCTGCTGACCAGCGACGAGCTGCGCGCCCTCGAAGACCGCCTGGTCGTGCGCACGGCGCGGCAGTTCAAGGGGACCACCTGGCGCTGGATCGCCGCCGTCCTCGCCGGCTTCGCCGCGGTCCACCTCGTCTGGCGCCGCCGCCGCTTCGCCGGCGACGACCTCCTCCTGCCGCTCCTTCTCCTCCTCTCCGGCCTCGGCCTGATGGCCATGCTCGCGGTGCGCGACCCGCTGCGCGACCTCGCCCTGGTGCGGATCTCCGCGCAGGGAATCCTTGCCGGCTGCGCGCTGCTGCTCGCCGCGAGCCTGGTGGACTTCGAGCGCTCCCGCCTGGCGCGACTGACCTACACGCCGCTCTTCGCCGCGGTCGGGGTCTCGCTCGTCCTGATCGTCTTCGGCAGCGGCCCGGCCGGCAGCGACGCCAAGGTCAACCTCTTCGGCGTGCAGCCGGTCGAGGCGATCAAGCTCCTCTTCGTCCTC
>DASWHY010000710.1:0-8350 GCA_036397955.1 Thermoanaerobaculia bacterium
GTGAGGTCCTCCTCGACGCCGGCGCGGAGCGGCGGCTTCTTCCCCTTCTTGACCTTCTTGTCCTTGTCGGGGCGAGTCTCGGCCCCGGGCGCGGCGGTGGGGCCGCGGCGCCCCTCGCCGAGGCCGGGGGCGGCCCCCGCGCCCGGCGCGGTGCGCGGCGCGGTGGCGGCCTCGGCGGACCGGGCGGCGGCGCCGGCGGCCTGCACGGGCGGTGCCTCGCGGTGCGCGCTCTCGCCGCCGGCCGCGGGCGCATGGGCGGCGGCGGCGCCCAGCGACGAGGCGCCGGCGTGGCTGGACGCGGCCGCCGCGCCGGCGGCGACCCCGGGGTGGACGGCCGGCGGGCGCTCCGACGGCGGCAGCGTCTGGATGCGCGGCTCGACCTTCTGGATCAGGGTGCGCGGGCGGCCGGGACGCAGCGGGTTGGCCGCCGGGCGGCGCGCGAGCTGCGAAGACATCGGACGGCGGGAGACCGGCATCGGCGGCGTCGCCTCGTCGCGCAGGATGACTTCCTTCGGGTGGGGAAGCTTCTTGCCCGCGAGGACGGCGTTGATGATGTCGGTGTCGATCGCGGGGTCCTCCCCCTCGATCCGCACGCCGATCGACTTGAGCTTGAAGAGGAGATCCTGGTTGGAGATCCCCATCTTCTGCGCCAGGTCCTGGACCCGAATCTTTCCCATAAGCTCCTCGAACCGTCCCGCGTGAATCGGGAGCGGCTACTCGCCGCTCCGGTCCTCTCCGGTCTCGGCCTGCGGTTCGTCGGCCGCCGGCGCTGCGGCGTCCGCCTGCGCCTCCGCCGCCTTCTCGGCGAGCGTGCTGCGCTGCTGCTCGCTCTCCTGGAAGGCGCGCGAGAGCGCCGCCATGAAGGCGTCGTCGCCCATCGCCGACTGCGGCTCCGGCTTGGTGAACGTCTCCACCACCTCCTGCTCCCGCTTGGCTCCCTGCTCCTGCGCCCAGGCCTGCAGCGACTGCGCGGTCTTGGGCCCCACCCCCTCGACCTCGGTGAGCTGCTCGGCCGAGGCGGCGAGCAGCTCGTCGATCGTGCCGAGACCCGCCTCCTTGAGCTTCTCGGCGGTCTTGCCGCTGATGCCGGGGAAGCCGGAGACGTCCGGTTCGGCCGCCGGCGGCTGCCCTTCGCCGAGGTCGCCGAGGGCGGTCTGGAGCATGCGCGCCAGGGCGTCGGCCACCTCATCCTTGACGTCGGTCTCGCTCTTGATGTCGATCCGCGCGCCGATCAGCTCGGAGGCCAGGCGCACGTTCTGGCCGCGCTTGCCGATGGCCAGCGAGAGCTGCTCGTCCTCGACGATGACGTCGAGGTGCGGCACCTCGCCCTGGTGGGTCACCGAGACGCGGGTGATCTTGGCCGGCGCCAGCGCGCTCTGCGCGAAGGTCACCAGGTCGTCGCTGAACTCGATGATGTCGATCTTCTCGCCGCGCAGCTCGCGGATAATCGACTGCACGCGGGACCCCTTCATGCCGACGCAGGCGCCGACCGGGTCGACGTCGCGCTCGCGGCTGTAGACCGCCACCTTGGCCCGCTCCCCGGGGGCGCGCACCGCCGCCTTGATGATCACCGTGCCGTCGTAGATCTCGGGCACCTCCATCTCGAAGAGCTTGGCCAGCAGGCGCGGATCGGTGCGCGACAGCACCACCTGCGGCCCCTTGGGCTGCTTGTGCACCTCGACGATAACGGCGCGGATGCGCTCGCCCTGGCTGTAGCGCTCGTGGCGGGCCTGCTCATGGCGCGGCACCACCGCCTCGGTGCGGCCGAGGTCGACGATGATGTCGCCGCGCTCGAAGCGCTTGACGGTGCCGTTGACCACCTCGCCGACGCGGTCGATGTACTCGTTGTAGATGTTCTCGCGCTCGGCCTCGCGCACCCGCTGGTAGAGCACCTGCTTGGCCGACTGGGCGGCGATCCGGCCGAGGCCTTCGGTGGAGATGGGGAGGTGGATCTCGTCGCCGACCTCGGCGTCCTCCTTGTGGTCGCGCGCCTCCTCGACCGTCCACTCGGCGAGCGGGTCCTCGACCGTCTCGACCACCTTCTTGACGATGAACGCCTCGAAGTGGCCGCTGTCGCGGTCGAGCTGCGCTCGCACCGGCTCCTTGATCCGGTGCTGCTTCTTGGCCGCCGAGGCCATCGCGTCCTCGAGCGCGGCGATCCAGCGCTCCAGGTCGATGTCCTTCTCCCGCGCCACCTGGCGCAGGATCTCGTTGACGTTGATCTCCGCTGTCGTTGCCGTCGGCATAAAGTCTCTTCCTAGAGCTCGACCTCCAGTCGAGCCGCGTGGATGTCGTGCAAGTGTAAGAGGAGGCGCTCGCCGCCGGCGGCGGCGACCACCACCTCTTCGCGCTCCGGGTCGAAGGCCTCGATCCGGCCGACGACCGTGCGCTTGGCGCCGCTCTCCGGCACCCTGTAGCTCACCCGCGCCAGGCGCCCGGTGAAGCGGGCGTAGTCGCGCGGCCGGTAGAGCGGGCGGTCGAGGCCGGGCGAGCTGACCTCCAGCGTGTACCGGCCCGGCCCGAAGTCCACCAGGTCGAGGAGGGCCGAGACCTGCTTCGAGACCTGCTCGCAGTCGCTCAGGTTGACGCCTCCCTCGGGGCGGTCCAGGATCAGCCGCAGCACGCCCCCCTTGAACTCGGCGTGCTCGAGCTGACAGCCGGCGCCGCCGGCGATCTGCTCGAACTCGCCCACCAGCTCCGGCGACAGGCCCGGAACGCTCTTCGCCTTGACCTCGCTCACGGTCTCTTCGGCGCCCCGCCGGCCCAAACAAAAAAAGTGGGCAACAACGCCCACTTTCTTCCCGGTCCGGGCAAGCTGGCCGCAGTAGTGTAGCGGAGCGAGGGCCGCGCTTCAAGGGCCGCAGCCCGTGGAGGCCCGGCACCCCTGCCCGCAGCGCTCGCGGCAGGTGCCAATTCGGCACAAGAGGGCGCGGCGGAGTCCCTGCTTTCCTCGGTCCGTTCCGTGGCAAGGCGCTTGCTTTGCGAGAGCTTCGCGGCAGTAGAGTCGGCAGTAGAGTCGGCAGCAGCCGAAAGGAGATTCAAGCGGCCATGAGCATCCCCCGCAGTCGGAACTTCGTCACCGCCCTCCTCGTCGTGGGGGCGGTCGCTTTCGGCATGGTCCTCGCCGGCGGCCTGGAGATGACGGCCCCCGGCATCACCGCGCCCGAGCTGTCGCTCTCCGCCACGCAGGCGGCCACGGCCTCGCCGCTGCGCAACCTCCCGAGCTTCGCCGACCTGGCGGAGGCCGTCGAGCCGGCCATCGTCTCGATCCAGGCCGCCACCATCGCGCGCACGCCGGGGGGCAGGCGGCAGCCGCAGCAGTTCGACCCCTTCGACTTCTTCTTCCGCGACCGCCGCGGCCCGCAGCCTCCGGGCGAGGAGGAAGAGGGCGGGGAGGGCGGGCCCGGAGAGTTCCGCTCCGACGCCGGCGGCAGCGGCTTCGTCATCAGCTCCGACGGGCTGGTGATCACCAACTACCACGTGATCGAGGGGGCGAGCTCGGTGCGCGTCCACCTCGGCGACCGCGACTACACGGCGACGATCCGCGGCACCGACCCGGCCACCGACATCGCCCTGCTCAAGATCGACGCCGGCCGCGGCCTCCGCTTCCTCGAGCTCGGCGACAGCGACGGCGTGCGGGTGGGCGACTGGGTGATGGCGATCGGCAACCCGCTGAACCTGGACAAGACCGTCACCACCGGCGTGATCAGCGCCAAGGGGCGGTCGCTGGGGATCAACGACATCTCCTTCGAGAACTTCATCCAGACCGACGCCGCGATCAACTTCGGCAACTCCGGCGGCCCCCTGGTCAACATGCAGGGTGAGGTCGTGGGCATCGCCACCGCCATCAACTGGGGCGCCGAGAACATCGGCTTCGCGGTGCCGGTCAACACCCTCAAGGAGATCCTGCCGCAGCTGCGCGAGAAGGGGAAGGTGAGCCGCGGCTACCTCGGCATCGAGATCGGCAACCTCGACTACGAGTCGGCCCAGGCCTTCGGTCTCGACAAGCCGGAAGGCGCCCTGGTCGGACGGGTCGAGGACGGCACCCCCGCCGCCGACGCCGGCATCCGCCACGGCGACATCATCCTCGCGGTCGACGGCCGGCCGGTGAAGACCACCCGCGACCTCATCACCTACGTCTCGGCCAAGGGGCCGGACGCGACGGTGACGCTCGAGGTGCTGCGCGACGGCAAGCGCCTGCAGAAGGACGTCAAGCTGCGCGAGCGGCCGGGCGGCGAGCAGGCGGCGGAGGAGCGACCGCAGGAGCGCGACAGCCGGATCGATTGGCTGGCGCTCGAGTACCAGGACCTCTCCGGCCCGCTGCGCCAGACCCACGGCATCCCCGAGGAGGTGGACGGCGTCTGGGTGACCGAGGTCGGCCCCACCAGCCCGCTCTACGAGGAAGGGGTGCGCGCGGGCAACGTGATCGCCGAGGTCAACGGGCAGGAGGTCAAGAGCGTGGCCGACTTCGAGCGGGTCATCGAAGGGGCGCGCTCCGGCGCCTTCCTGCGGCTCTACGTGCTGCGCATCGCGCCGCGCGGCGGCCGCGTGCAGCCGTTCTTCGCGGTGGTGCGAGTGCCGTAAGGGCCGTCCCAAGGCACTACTCTTCGACAGCCGGCCCCGCATGGGGGGCCGGCTTTTTCGTGTTCCGAGCCACGGCCTGCGCCTCCAGAGTTCGCTGGCGGATTGGTTCACGCGTCTGCTACAGTACGAGCCAACCCAATTTCCCCAAGGAGCCCACCATGAGCAGAGCGGATGTCGACCGGCTCGTCGGCGACCTGCACCGGGACCCCAGCCTCGCGGAGGAGCTGAGGCTGCTGTGGAACGATCCCGAAGGGGCGCTCCAATGGACCCGCCGTAGGGGTTACGACGTAACCTCGCCGGAGCTGGAGGCGCTCGCTGGAAGCGATCGGGAGCTGGGGGACGACGAGCTCGAGCGGGTCGCGGGCGGCGACGCCTGGCCGCCGACCTAGCGACGGGCGCCCGGGCCGCGAGGCCTGCTCGCTTCAGCGATTGTCTCGCGGTCCTCCGGCCCCGTCTGGCGCCCCCTCTCTTCGGCCCGGAGCCCCTAGGCCGCCTATGCCGGGCAGCCCGTTACTTGCCGGGGGACTGCCTCCACGTGCTCGAGCTCCGCTTGACGCCCGGGCCCGGGCCGATCGATGTCGCCCTGCGATTGACGGAGGCCGGCCACTCCCGGCGGCTCGCGGCAGCGATCCCGCCGGGCCACCTGCGGACCCTGCTCTCGCGCTGGCGCGAGGGGGAGGGAATGCTGGCGCCCCTGCGGTCGATCTGGTGCGAGTTCGATCTGGACAGCGATGCCCGCAAGCTGCCGGCACCGGTCGTCTGCGCGAAGCTGCCGGCCAGCGCCGCTCCCACCTGGATCGTCGACGATCTCCTGCCGGCGCTGCAGGGCCACGCCTCGACCCCGGAGCGGAGCCGCCGCGTGCTCGCCTGCATCCAGGCCATTCACGCCCCGGCTCGCCTGCTGTACGTTTTCAGCCTTCGCGCCCGCGGCTCGAATGCGATCCGCCTCGAGATTCTCGGCCTCCCTCCAGAGGGCATACGGAGCTACCTGCGGAGCGTCGCGCCGCACCTCGTTGCGCCAGTCGCCGGCGCGGCAGAGCTGTTCGCAGAAGCCGAGAACATCCACCTGTCCTACGACGTCGGTGACACGGTCCTCCCACGAATCGGCGTCGAAGGCTCCTTCCCGCGCCTCCCTCGGCGCGAGCCGCGCTGGACGGCGCTCTTCGACCGGCTGGTGGCGCGCGGCCTCTGCACTGCAGAGAAGCGCGCTGCGGCCCTCGCCTGGCCCGGCTACGAAACGTTCTGGACGGCGCCTGCTGCGTGGCCGGTGCGCGAGACCGGTGTTCACGGTTTCTGCTTCCGCGGCCTGAGTCACGTGAAGGTGGTCTGGCGCCCGGAGCACCGCCCGGAGGCGAAGGTCTATCTCTCCTGCGGTTTCTCGGTGGACGGTCAGGCGACCCGAGAGGACGACGCGGGCGGCGCCGTTCCCTGAGGCGCGGCCTGGAGGTCCTTGGCGAGCCGCTCGGCCTTCGCTTCATAGAAGGGGAGCTCGAGCTCGCGAAACAGGCGCTGCGCCGAGTCGAGGCGGCGCTCGGCCTCCGCGGAGTCGGTGCGAGCCAGGGCGACCGTGGCCAGGTCAAGATGCGTGCGCGCCACTTCGAAGCGGGCGTCGATCGAGAGGAAGCAATCGAGCGCTTCGGCGAAGCGGCGCGTCGCCGTTTCGCAGTCGCCGGCGCTCTGCGCGATCCGGCCGAGGGCGAGCTGCGCCAGGCCGACACCGTAAGGAAATCCCACACTCGAGACCACGGCAAGCGCCTCGGCCGCCCGCTCCGCCGCTTCCGCAGGCCGCCCGGCGAGCATGCAAGCCTCCGCGTGATAGGCCGAGAACCACCCCAGCAGCTGCTGCATGCCGGCCCGCCGCATGCGGTGAACGGACTCCTCGAGCGCCTCGAGCGCCTGAGGCAGGTCGCGCTTCTCGAGGTAGGCGTAGCCGAGGAATCCCAATGCGGCCGCCGTGTTGAGGGGGTCGCGCGCCCGCTCAAGGCCGCCGCGGCACTCCGCGATTCCCCGCTCGAAGTCTCCCAACGAGGCATGGAAGAACCCGACGCTCCAGGACGGATCGAGCCTGGGATCGGCCAGCGCTTTCCAGATCGACCTCGCCTCGTCCATTGCGCCGAAGGCGTCGGCGAAGCGGCCGGCGAGATAATGATGGAAGCCCACCACCCAGTAGGCTTGCCCCTGCCACCACCGCTCGGCGCTGCGCTCGAGCAGGCCGACCGCCTGCAGCCCCTGCTCGATCCCCTCGCCGGACCGCCCGCCCCAGAAGGCGTCGCGGGACAGCACGTAACGCGCCCGCCCTTCAGTGGCCGCGTCGCCGCAGCGCCGGGCAGCGCCGATGGCGAGCTGCGCGTGCCGTGCGGCTTCCTCCTGCTGGCCGAGATAGCTGTGGGTATGGGCGACCCAGAAATGGAACTGCCCGGCGAGCGACGGGTCGTCGAGGCGCTCGAGCGCCGGCCGGTGGCGGTCGAGCAGGTCGAGCGTCTCGGCGAGCCGGGCCAACGGCAGGAGCGAATGCGCGAGCTGCACCACCAGCTCGAGGGTGCGGCGGTCCCGCTCGTCGGGGTCGAGGCGTCCGGCCTGGGTCAGCGCCTCGCCCAGCGCCTTGGCCGCTTCGGCATGGGAGTAGCCGCGCGCCGCCCGCTCGGCGAAGAGGGAGAGGTAGTGGACGGCCTTGGCCGGCTGGTCGGCGTTGGCGTAGTGATACGCGAGGCTGTCGTAGACATCCTCCAAGTGCCGGGCGTACAGCACCTCGAAGGCCTTCCCGGCGGACACGTGAAGGGCGCGGCGACGAGCGGTGAGCAAGCTCTGATAGACCGCTTCCTGCGTCAGGGCGTGTTTGAAGAAGCAGCGCGGCTCCTCCTCCGCCGGCTCTTCGTAGAGGAACTCCCAACGCTTGAGGTCTGCGAGCAGCGGCGGCAGCGCCTCCGGCTGCTCGCACGTCGCGCGCAGCAGCTCCTGCGCGAACTCCCGTCCCAGGACCGACGCTGCCTGGAGGACCCGCTTGTGCGCCTCGGGGAGCCGGTCGATGCGGGCCATCAAAACCCCCTGGATCGTGTCGGGAACGGAGATCTCGGCGAGCGACTGGTGCTCGAGGAGGGACCGCGTCAGCTCCTCGACGAAAAACGGGTTCCCCTCCGCCTTGCTGAGCACGACGCCAGCCAGCTCCTCGGGCAGTCGCGAGCGACGCAGCACGGCCTCCATCACCGTCTGGCACTCGGCATTCGTCAGCCGCCGCAGCGCGATCTGGGTGGCGTAGGACTTCTCGATCCAGCGCGGCCGATAGCCGGCACGGTACGTGAGGATCAGCAGCATCCTGGTGTGCGCGAGCCCCTCGATCAGGAAGTCGAGAAAGTCCTCCGAGGTCTCGTCGATCCAGTGCAGGTCCTCGATCTCGAGAACCACCAACCTTCCCTGCCCGGCGTTGAGGAGAAGCTGGCGTAGACAGGCGGAGGTCCGCGACTGCAGCGCGTGAGGGCTGAGGTCGGCGAGCACTTCCGTTCCCTCTTCGACGCCGAGCAGACGCAGCAGGTACGGCAGAGACTCGTCGGGATGGAGGCCGAGGTTCTCCAGGGCGCGCCGCAGCTTGGCCGCGGTGCGGCCAGGGGAGTCGGCTTCGGAGAGTCCCCAGCCGCCGCGCAGCAGGTGGAGCAGGGGCAGATAGGGGATGCCGCTGCCATAGGAGACACAGCGGCCGGAAAGCCAGACTCCGCCGCCGGCGTCGGCCCGGCGGCGAAGCTCGTAGAGCAGACGGGACTTGCCCGCTCCG
>DASWHY010000711.1:0-5559 GCA_036397955.1 Thermoanaerobaculia bacterium
GTTGGTGGCGTCCAGCCGCCCGCCCATCCCGACCTCCAGCACCGCCAGCTCCACAGCGTCTTCGGCGAAGGCGAGGAATGCGGCGGCGGTGAGCGCCTCGAAGTAGGTCGGCAGCTCCCCGCCGTCGGCCTCGGCCGCCGCGACGACGCGCTCGATCAACCGCGCGAGCCGTCCCCGCTCGATCGCCCGCCCGTCGATCCGTATCCGCTCTTCGACGCCCTCCAGGTGCGGCGAGGTGTAGTGACCCACCCGGTAGCCGGCCGCGCCGGCCATGGCGGCGAGAAGCGCCGAGGTCGAGCCCTTGCCGTTGGTGCCGGCGACGAGGACCGAAGGGAAGCGCGCTTGCGGATCGCCGAGCGCCGTCAGGAGGGTGCGCAGGCGGTCGAGCCCGAGGCGGATGCCCAGCGCCTCGAGGCGAGCGAGAACGACGTCGGGATTCGTGGTCAGGTGAAATGCCGCAGGCATTTCGCCAGCGTCGCCTTCATCTCGGCGCGCGGCACGATCATGTCGAGGAAGCCGTGCTCGAGCAGGAACTCGCTGCGCTGGAAGCCTTCGGGGAGGCTCTGGCGGATGGTCTGCTCGATGACGCGCGGGCCGGCGAAGCCGATGAGGGCGCCGGGCTCGGCGATGTTGAGGTCGCCGAGCATGGCGAAGGAGGCGGTGACGCCGCCGGTCGTCGGGTCGGTCAGCACCGAGAGATACGGCACCCGCGCGTCGCGCAGCCGCGCCAGGGCCGAGGCGATCTTCGCCATCTGCATCAGCGACAGCACCCCCTCCTGCATGCGCGCCCCGCCCGAGGCGGAGACCACGACCAGCGGCCAGCCGCGGTCGAGCGAGCGCTCGGCGGCGCGGGCGATCTTCTCGCCGACGACCGAGCCCATCGAGCCGCCCATGAAGCGGTACTCCAGCGCCGCCAGCACCACCGGGACCTCCTCGATCTGCCCCTGGACGACGACGATCGCGTCGCGCTCGCCGACCGCCTGCTGGTAGGTCTTCAGCCGCTCGCGGTAGCGCTTGGTGTCGCGGAAGCCGAGCGGGTCGCTCGGGCTGATGGAGGCGAAGAGCTCCTGGGGCTCGGGCTCGTCGAGGAGGAGAGCGATGCGGGCGCGGGCGTCGATGCGGAAGTGGTAGCCGCACTTGGGGCAGACGCGGAGGTTCTTGTCGAGCTCGCGGGAGTAGACGACCTCCTTGCAGCCCTCGCACTTGACCCACAGCCCTTCAGGCACGGTCGAGCGCGCCCGGTCCTGGCGCAGCGCCTTGGGTTGCTTGGTTTTGCGGAACCAGGCCATCGCGGAGGGATGTGACCGCGCCCCTCACGGCCGGGGCGGCGGCGGGCCGGAGCGAGCGCCAAGAGCGCCGGCTCCGGAAGGGGTCAGGCCTCGGCGGCCTGGTTCTCCTCGGCCTCGAGGTCGTTGGCGATCCCGAGCCGCATGCAGGCGGCGTCGTACATCTGCCGGGAGGCCTTCTTGCCGTTCTGCAGCTCGGCCAGACGGTCCTTGACCTTGGCCAGCTCCTCCTCGATTTGCCGGTCGAGGTCCTCCATCTCCTGCTTGGTCACGGCGAGAGTGTTCTCGTAGAACTTCCGCTGCTGATCGGTAAGGCTCATCGTCTCCTCCGTGACTGGGCGAGGACGCCTCGCCGGCTCACAGCTTGAACGGGATCCGCAAGCGCGTCCACACCTTGACCGGCACGCCGTCTTTGGTCGCGGGGCGGTACCGTGCGGTGCGCGCCGCCGCGAGCGCGGCCTCGTTCAACCCCCCTGCCTGCTTGACGCCTTCGGCGATGCGCGCTTCCTGGACGCGGCCCTCTTCGTCGACCAGCAGGGCGACGACGACGACACCCTGGAGCCCCGTCCGCTTGGCGGCGGCAGGATACTGCGGTTTGGAATAGCTGACAAGCTGCGGCGGCGTCACGCCCGGACCGAGCTGGACGAGGTCGCCGGCGCGCGTCCGGGGCGCCTCCGGCGCCGGCGGGGCGGCCGCGGGCTCCTCGCGCGCCGGCTCCGGCCGCGCCGGCTCGGGCTCGGGTTCCTGGCGCGCCGGCTCGGGGACCACCGGCGGCGCCGCGGCCGGCTCGGGAGCGCTCTCGGCGGCCTGCGCCCGCGCCGCCTCCTGCTCCGCCTGCTTGGCCGCGGCGAGCTTCGCCGCCTCGACCTCGCGCTCCAGACGTTTTTTCTCCTCCTCGGCGCGACGCTTGATCTCGTCCTCGCGCTTGGCCATTTCCTGGTTCACGAGCTGGTCGACGTTGAGGCCGGTGGTGAGAGCGGCCGCGGCGGGGGTCCCGGCGGGCGCCTGCGGCCGGCCCGCGGCCGGCAGCGGACCGCGCGGCGCGGGGGTGGCCGCGGCCTCGGCCTGCGCCGCACCCCGCTCCGGCGTCTCGGGCCCGCGCCCGCGTCCGAAGAGGACGAAGAGCAGAGCGCCGATCGCCACCACCCCGACCATCGCCGCGATGAGCAGGCCGCGCCCGCGGCGCCCCTCCTCGACCAGCGGCCGCGCCCCGGCGGGGAGCGCCGGCACCATCGCCGGCACCTCGGCGCCGGCGCGGACCGCGGCCGCCGCGGCGGCCTTGACGGCCGTCGGCGCCGAGGACTCGCGCGGCTCGACGGCGGCCGGCGCGGCGTCCACCCCTGCGGCCGCGGCCCCCGGCTCGGACTCCAGCAGGCGCCCGAGGTAGGCGGCGAGGTCGGAGTGCCCCGGCGTCGGCCGCAGCGAGTAGAGCGCCGCCTCCAGCCGCTGCTGCAGCTCGCCGGCGGTGGCGTAGCGGTCCTCCGGCTCGACCCGCAGCGCGCGCATGACGATCGCGTCCACCTCGGGCGGGACCGCCGGGTTGACCTCGCGCGGGGCGCGGATCTTGCCCTCGCGCACCGCCTCGAGCACCGAGATCTCGCTGTCGCCGGCGAAGAGGCGCTCGCCGGTCAGCAGCTCGAAGAGCACGGCGCCGAGCGAGAAGATGTCGGAGCGCCCGTCCACCGGCCGCCCCCAGGCCTGCTCCGGCGACATGTACTGGAGCTTCCCCTTGAGCGCCCCCATCTGCGTCTGGCTCGCCTTCGACACCGCCTTGGCGATGCCGAAGTCGACCAGCTTGATGTCGCCCTCCGAGGTGAGCAGGATGTTCTGCGGTGAGACGTCGCGGTGGACGAGCCCCATCTCGCGGCCGTCGAAGTCGCGCTTGCGGTGCGCGTAGTCGAGGGCGCTGGCGAGGCGCGCGGCGATCAAGAGCGCGAGCCCCATCGGCACCGGCGTCCCCTTCTTGCGCGCCAGGTTCAAGGTGGAGCGGAGGTCCTTCCCCTCCACGTACTCCATCGCGATGTAGTAGTCGGAGCCGATCTTGCCCAGGTCGTAGATGTGCGCGATGTTGGGGTGGGTGAGCTGCGCCGCGAGCTTGCCTTCGTCGATGAACATCTCGACGAACTCGGCGTTGTCGGTCAGATGGGGGAGGATGCGCTTGATCGCGACCGTCTTCTGGAAGCCCTCGACGCCGCGCATCCGCGCCTTGTAGAGCTCGGCCATGCCGCCGACGGCGATGCGCTCGAGGAGGGTGTACTGGCCGAACTTCTGGCCCGGCTGCGCGCCCTCCTCGGGGCGGAAGACCGGGATGTGGACGGTGGCCGCGGAGTCGGCCGCTTTCGCCGGTGCGGCGGGTTTCGCGGGGCGCCGGGTCTTCGTCAGCTCCTCGAGCTCCTGCATCGGCGTCGGCTTCCCCGCGCCGGTGCCGGTCCGCTCGAGGCGCGGCGGCGGGGCGGCGGGCGCGGCTGCAGCGACGGGAGCCGCGAGCGCCGGCTTTTCGGGCGCCGTAATCGGCGCGGCGGGCGGCGCGGCCGCGATGGGCGCCGGCCTCTCGACCGGCTTCACGGGCGGCGCCGCGGCCGGCGCCGTCACCCCCGCCTTGCTCTTGCTCAGCTCCTTCTCGAGGTGCAGCCCGGTCAAGGTCTTGCTGATCAGGTCGTCGACGTCGTCCGCCGGCTTGGCGGGCTTCGGCGGCGTGGGCGCCGCCGTCTTGAGGCCCGAGAGGGTCTCGTCGAGCCGGCGCTGCATCTCGTCGTCCCTACCCGCGGGCGGCACGGAGCGCGCCGCGGCCGGCGGCGCGGCGGCCGGCGGCGCCGGCGCAGCCGCCGGGCCGATCGGCCTGAACGCGCCGCTCACCTCGTCCTCCACCTCGGCCAGCACGTCGCCGAAGATCTGCCGCGAGGTGAGCTTCGGCCCGCCGGCGACCGCCGCCGGCGCGGCCGCCTCGCGCCGCACCGCCGCGGCGCGCTTGACCGCCAGCCGCAGCTCCTGGGCGGTGAACGGCTTGCCCAGCCGGTCCTCGGCGCCGAAGCGGCCGTTGGCCTCCTCCCCCTCGGCCAGGAGCACCAGCACGCCGGGCCCGCCGGCTCGGCGCGAGAAGGCGCTCACCACCCGCTCGGCCCCGGGGGCCTGGGCGCTGACCAGGATGAGGTCGGGGGACTGCGAGGCGATGGCGGCCAGGGCCTCGTCGTGGCCGGGCACGGCCTGCACCTTCCAGCCGTCGGCGCCCAGCGCGTCGTTGATGCGCTCGATGTAGCGGCTTTCCGGCTCGACCACCAGGATCAGAGACATACGGCGACTCCTCGGGGGACTGAGGGGTCGTTTGTAGCACCCCGCGGCCCGCCCAGTCAACCGGAAACTTCGCCGATTCTTGCACTTACGGAGGCCGCCCGGATCGCGCGCCGGCCTCCTGTAAAATCGCGGTCTGCGCCATCGTCCGAGAGGGAGCCCGTTCCATGTCCGGCCATAGCAAGTGGAGCACGATCAAGCACAAGAAGGCGGCCACCGACGCCCGCCGCGGCAAGCTCTTCACCAAGCTGCTGCGCGAGATCACCGTCTCGGCGCGGCTCGGCGGCGGCGACCCGCGCGGCAACCCGCGCCTGCGCGCCGCGATGCTCGAGGCCCGCGCCAACAGCGTCCCCGGCGACAACATCGACCGGGCGATCAAGAAGGGCACCGGCGAGCTCGAAGGGGAGTCCTACGAGGAGTTCACCTACGAGGGGTACGGTCCGGGCGGCGTGGCGATGATCGTCGAGGGCCTGACCGACAACCGCAACCGCACCGCCTCCGAGGTCCGCCACCTCTTCTCCCGCCACGGCGGCAACCTCGGTGAAACCGGGTGCGTCGCCTGGATGTTCAAGCGCCGCGGCTTTTTCGCGCTCGAGCCCGGCGCGCTGGACGAAGAAGCCTTCCTCGAGCTCGCCCTCGACCTCGGCGTCGACGACGTCTCGACCGCGGGCGGCGAGCTCGAGATCTACACCGCGGTCGAGGACTACAACCGGGTGCGCGAGGAGCTCGAGCGGCGCGAGTTGCCGCTCGCCGCCAAAGAGCTGGCGATGGTCCCCGACTCGACGATCGGGGTCGCCAACCCCGCCCAGGTCCTGCGCCTGATCGACGCCCTCGAGGACCAGGACGACGTGCAGCACGTCTGGGCCAACCTCGAGGTCGACGAGGGCGTGCTGGCGGCGCAGGAGGGGTAGCCGCCCGGCGCCGCGCCCGCCGAGCGCCCCGCGATGCTCATCCTGGGGCTCGACCCCGGCAGCCTCCACACCGG
>DASWHY010000712.1:0-9565 GCA_036397955.1 Thermoanaerobaculia bacterium
GGCCGCGTCAGGCCGATCCCCTGGCTCAGCCGCGAGGCCAGCGTCTCGTCGTCCGGCAGGTACTCGATGCGGCGGTCGAGCCGGCCGGCCTTCTCGAGCGCGCGCATGAAGCGGCCGAGGCGGTCGAGCAGGCGCGCCCCGATCTGGTGAGTGACGGTGAGCGCCTGGGTCTGCAGGTAGTTGTCGCGCAGCACCAGCGCCGCCACCTCGTCGGTCATGGTGCGCAGCAGCTCGTCGCGCTCGGGGCGCGTCATGCCGCCGGCGCGCTCGACGTCGCCGAGCAGGATCTTGATGTTGACCTCGTGGTCGGAGCAGTCGACGCCGGCGGAGTTGTCGATCCAGTCGGTGTTGAGGCGGCCGCCGGCGTGGAGCGCGTATTCGATGCGGCCGAGCTGCGTCATCCCCAGGTTCGCGCCCTCGCCGACTACCCGGACGCGGAGGTCGGCGCCGTCCACCCGCAGCGCGTCGTTGGCGCGGTCGCCGACGTCGGCGTGGCTCTCCAGGCGCGCCTTGACGTAGGTGCCGATGCCGCCGAACCAGAGGAGCTCGACCGGGGCCTTCAAGATCGCCTGGATCAGCTCGGCCGGGGTCACCTCCTCGGCCTCGAGGCCGAAGAGGTCGCGCACCTCGGGGGTGACGGCGATCGCCTTGGCGCCGCGTTCGAAGACGCCGCCGCCGGGCGCGATGAGCTGGGGATCGTAGTCGGCCCACGAGGAGCGCGGCAGCTCGAAGAGGCGCCGGCGCTCGGTGAAGCTCGCCGCCGGATCGGGGTCCGGATCGACGAAGACGTGGCGATGGTCGAAGGCGGCGAGCAGCTTGACGTGCGGCGAGCGCAGCATGCCGTTGCCGAAGACGTCGCCCGACATGTCGCCGACGCCGACCACCGTGAAGTCCTCGCGCTCGACGTCCTTGCCCAGCTCGCGGAAGTGGCGCTTGACCGACTCCCAGACGCCGCGCGAGGTGATCGCCATCTTCTTGTGGTCGTAGCCGGCCGAGCCGCCGGAGGCGAAGGCGTCGTCGAGCCAGAAGCCGTACTCGGCGGAGATCGCGTTGGCGATGTCGGAGAAGCTGGCGGTCCCTTTGTCGGCGGCGACGACGAGGTAGGGGTCGTCGTCGTCGCGGCGCACGACGTCGGGCGGCGGCACCACCTCGCGGCCGCGCAGGTTGTCGGTCAGGTCGAGGAGGCCGCGCATCATCGTCTTGTAGCAGTCGACGACCTCGGCCATCAGCTTCTCGCGTCCGGCTTCCGATGGCGGCTGCCGCTTGACGACGAAGCCCCCTTTCGAGCCCACCGGCACGATGACGGCGTTCTTGACCATCTGCGCCTTCATCAGGCCGAGGACCTCGGTGCGGAAGTCCTCGCGCCGGTCCGACCAGCGGATGCCGCCGCGCGCCACCTTGCCGCCGCGCAGGTGCGCCGCCTCGACGCGCGGGCTGTAGACGAAGATCTCGCGGAAGGGGCGCGGCAGCGGCAGCTCTTCGATGCGGCGCGAGTCGAGCTTCAAGGCGAGGTAGGACTTCGGCCCGCCGCCCTCGGCGCGCTGGTAGTAGTTGGTGCGCAGCGTCGCCTCGACGACGTTCAGGAAGCGGCGGAGGATGCGGTCCTCGTCGAGGTTCGCGACGGCGTCGAGGAGGCGCTCGATCTCGGCGACGATGGCGCGCGACCGCGCCTCCCTTTCGGCCGCCTCCCGCGCCGGGTCGAAGCGCACCTCGAAGAGCTCGACCAGCAGGCGCGCCACCTCCGGGCTCTTCGCCAGGGTCTGCTGCATGTAGAACTGGCTGAACGGGATGCGCGCCTGGCGCAGGAATTTGCAGTAGGCGCGCAGGACGTTCACCTCGCGCGCCACGAGCTTCGCCTTGATCACCAGCTTGTTGAAGCCGTCGCCCTCGATCGCGCCGCGCCAGACCTGGGCGAAGGCCTCGTGGAAGGCGTCGCGCACCTCTTCGAGCGGCACCGCGGTCCCGTCTTCGGAGACCAGCTCGAGGTCGCGGATCCAGAGCCCGCAGTCCTCTTCGCCTTCCGGGCGGATGGCGAAGGGCACCTCGTCGTTGACGCGCAGCCCCATCGCCTCGAGCATCGGCAGCAGGTCGGAGAGCGGCACCGAGGGGCCGCAGGTGTAGATCTTGAGCCGCAGCTCGTGCGGCGCCGCCCCCGCCGGCCGGTAGAGGCTCATGGTGAAGCCGTCGGTGAGCGCCCGCTCGAGGTGGGCGATGTCTTCGAGCGCCGCCGGCACCGCGAAGCGCTCCTGGTAGCTCGGGGGGAAGGCCTTCCCCCAGCGCTGGGCCAGCGCCACGCCTTCTTCCTCGCCGCGCGCCCCGACCAGCTCGCGCACCAGGCGGTCCGCCCAGGAGCGGCCGGTCTCGATCAGCCGCTCCTCCACGGCGTCGGTGTCCACCGCCGGGATCGCCCCCGACGTCGCGTCGACGATGAAGTGCAGGCGGGCGAAGGCATCCTCGGTCAGGTAGGTCTCGACGGCGCCGACCCGTCCCTGGTAGGCCTCCTCCAGGATGGCCTGGAACTTGGGGCGCAGCTCGCTGTCGAAGCGGTCGCGCGGCACCAGCACCTGCGCCGAGACGAAGCGCTCGAAGGGGTCGCGACGGACGAAGAGGGCGATCCGCTGCCGCTGCTGGAGGTTGAGGTACCCCATGGCGATGCGGAAGAGGTCCTCGTCGCCGATCTGGAAGAGCTGGTCGCGCGGGTAGACCTCCAGGATGTGGCGCAGAGACTTGGCGTCGTGGCTGCCGGGCGCGAAGTCGGCGCGCGTCAGCACCTTCTCGACCTTCTGGCGCAGGAAGGGGATCGAGCGCGTGCTACTCGAGTAGGCGGCGGCGGTGAAGAGGCCGACGAAGAGGCGCATGCCGGTGACCCGGCCGGCGGGGTCGAAACACTTGACCGCGATGGCGTCCATATGGACGGCGCGGTGGACCTTCGAGAGGCGGTTGGCCTTGGTGATCGACAGCAGCTCCGGCTGGCGCAGGAACTGGCGCACCTCGGGCGGCAGCGACCCCAGGCTGCGCAGGCCGTGGAAGACGGTCGTCTGCTCGTCGCGCAGCACGCCGGAGCCGCTCTCCGGCAGCACCCGCGCGATCGCCGCCTCGCCCTCGCCTTCGAAGGCGTACTCGCGGTAGCCGAGGTAGGTGAAGTGGTGCTCGTCCAGCCACTGCAGGAAGGCGTACCCCTCCTCGACCTCCTCCGCCGGCAGCGGCGGCGGCCGGCGCTCGAGCTCGCCGATCAGCGCCCGGCAGCGGTCGCGCATCGCCCGCCAGTCGGCGACCGCGGCGCGGACCTCGGCGAGCACCCCTTCGAGGGCGGCGCGGATCTCCTCCTGCCGCTCGGCCGGCTGGGCGGTGATGCGCACGTGCATGAGCGACTCGGCGCTGGCGCCCTCGGGCGGCGCCTCCGGGTCGTGGACGGCGAGGAGGCGCCCCTCGGCGTCGCGCTCGACCCGCATCACCGGATGGACGACGAGGTGGACCTCGACCTCGGCGCGCGCGAGCTCGGCGGTGACCGAGTCGACGAGGAACGGCATGTCGTCGTTGGCAATCTCGATGATCGTGTGCGGCGACTCCCAGCCGTGCTCTTCGAGGCGGGGGTGGTAGACGCGGACCTTGGCGGTCCCCGGCGGGCGCTCCTGGGCGAAGCGCCAGAGGGCGATGGCGGCGCCCCAGAGGTCCTCCGGCCGGTCGGCCAGGAGGTCCTCGGCCGGCACGTGGGCGTAGAGCTGGCGGACCGAACGCTCGGCGACGTCGCGCAGCTCCGCCGACGCCGCCTCGCGCGCGCGTTGCGCCAGCCGCTCGATCAGTTCCGCCTTGAGCTGCTCCGACCGTGGGACCATGGACCCTCTCGCCGACCGCGGAAGGCTAGCATCGCACGGTTGGCGAGAGGGTGGACGTTACGCGGCGGCGCGCTCGTCCATGGGGCTCGCCCGCTCCGCCGGCTCGGGCTCGGCGGCCGCCGGCCGGCGCTGGGCGCTGGTGATGACGGCGACGCCGGTGACGATGACGGCCGCGGCGGCGAGCGTGCCGCCGGTCAGGGGCTCGCCGGCGAAGGCCCAGCCCAAGAGGACCGCCACCACCGGGTTGACGTAGGCGTACGTCGCGACCAGGGCCGGCGGCGCCTCGCGCAGCAGCCAGACGTAGGCAGAAAAGCCGATCAGCGCCCCGAAGGCGATCAGGTAGCCGAGCGCGAGGAGCGACTTCGTGGTGACCGCCGCCAGCGCGAAGCGGCCGGGCTCGCCGGCCGCGAGCGAGGCCAGCAGCAGGAGGCCGCCGCCGGCCAGCATCTCCATGCCGGTGGTGAGGATCGGCGAATCCGGGAGCGGCAGCCGCCTCGAGGCCAGCGACCCCCAGGCCCAGGAGAGCGAAGCCGCGATCAGCACCGCGGCGCCCACCGGATCGACGGCGCCGCCGCCGGTCCCGGGCCGCACCAGCAGCGCGACGCCGGCGAAGCCCAGCAACAGCCCCAGTCCCACCCGCCAGCCGGGCCGGCGGCCGCCGGGGCGCAGCCAATCGAAGAGCACCATCCAGAGCGGCACCGTCGTGACCAGCAGCGCGGTGAGCCCGGAGTCCACGCGCTGCTCGGCCCAGGTGACGCCGCCGTTGCCGCCGAGCAGCAGGCACGCCCCGACCAGCGCCGCCGCCAGCCAGTTGCGCCGCGTCGGCCGCGCCGCGCCGCGGGCGCGCGCCCAGGCGTAGAGGAGCGTGCCGGCGATGAGGAAGCGCACGCCGGCCATCAGGAAGGGCGGGATGGTGGCGATCGCGAAGCGGATCGCCAGGTAGGTCGAGCCCCAGATGACGTAGACCGCGGCGAGCGCCGGCGCGAGGCGCAGCAGGCCGCCGGCGGCGGCGGAACGGGCGCCGGTGTCAGGCATGGCGCGCCTCCGGCTCCTCCTCGACGGCGTCGCTCGCCCAGACGCGCCCGCCGAGCGGCAGCTTGGCGCTCTCGCGGATCGTCTCGAGCGCCACGGTGGTGCGGGTCCGCAGCCGGCCGAGCCCGCCGAACTTCTCGCGCAGCAGGCGGCCGAGCTCGCGCGCGTCGGCGGCGCGCACCTTGACCAGGAAGCAGTCCTCACCGGCGATGTGGTGGACCTCCTGCACCTCGGGGATCTCAGCCAGCCGCTCGCCGTAAGGATCGTCGCCCGTCGTCGCATCCTCGGAGCGCACGAAGACGAAGGCGAGGAGCCCGAGCCCCAAGGCCTGCGGATCGATCCGCGCCTCGTAGCCCTGGATGACGCCGCGCGCCTCCAGCTTGCGGATGCGCTCGAACACCGCCGAAGGCGCCATGCCGATCTCCCGCGCGATGCGAACGTTCGGCGTCCGGGCGTTCTCCTGAAGGATGTTCAGGATCTTGAGGTCGTATTCGTCGATCATTCGCCGTCTCCCCGAATGCACAGAGGTTATGCCTGGAACCAGCGCTTGTCAAGCGGTTTCTTCGGCGAACGTCGAGAAACGGCGAACAAGCCGCTGGTAATCGGCGCTGGGGCGCCTATCTGTCGGCTAGATGGCGATCCGGCTCTCCGCTTCGGCGGCGAGGGGGTCGTCGGCCAGACCGCGACGGTGGCGGAGCAGGGCGGCGTGGGCGATCATCGCCGCGTTGTCCCCCGAGTAGACGAGCGGCACGAGGCGCAGCTCCACGCTCCGCTCCGCCGCCCAGCGCACGAGCTCGCGGCGGAGCAGGCGGTTGGCGGCCGCGCCGCCCGAGACGGCGAGGAGCGGGATCGGCTCGCGGGCGTGCAGGCGCTCCAGGCGGTCGAGCGTCTGGCCGACCGCCGCGGCGCGGAAGCCGGCCAGGAGGTCGAGCGCCGGTTGCGGCGGCTCCTCCCCCTGCTCCGGCGCCCACCGCATCCCCGCCCGCTCGAGCCGCTCGATCGCCTGCAGGGCCTGGCTCTTGAGCCCCGAGTAGGAGAAGTCGAGGCTCGGTCCGCAGTCGGGGACGGGAAAAGGGCAGGCGGCCGCGTCCCCGCGCTCGGCCAGCTCGTCGACGCGCGGCCCTTGCGGGAAGGGGAGGCCGAGGCGCTTCCCCACCTTGTCGAAGGCCTCCCCCATCGCGTCGTCGCGGGTCTCGGCGACCGTGGCGACGTCGCTGCCGTGGACGGCGAAGATCGTGCTGTGCCCCCCCGAGACGACGAGGCCGACGAAGCGCTCGGGGGGCGGCGCGGCCGGCCCGCCGTCGGGGTCCAGGAACGGCGAGACGAGGTGCCCTTCGAGGTGGTGGACGGCGTGGAACGGGCGGCGGAGGCCGTAGGCGAGGGACTTGCCGATCGAAAGCCCGACGAGGAGCGCGCCGACCAGCCCCGGGCCGCGCGTCGCGGCGATCAGGTCGAGGTCGCCGAAGCCGGCGCCGGCGCCCGCCAGCGCCTCACGGGCGACCGGCGTCCAGTTGCGCAGGTGCTCGCGGGAGGCGATCTCGGGCACCACGCCGCCGTAGGCGCGGTGGGCGAGCTGGCTCGAGACGACCGAGGCGAGCACCCGCCCCTCGCCGTCGAGGACGGCGCAGGCGGTGTCGTCGCAGGAGGTCTCGATGCCGAGGACGAGGGGCGGAGGGGAAGACATCGGGCCGGCCATGATACCGGCCCTAGATGTCATCCCGAGCGGGAGCGCTTGTCCCGAGCGCAGCCGAGGGAAGGGATCTGGGCGGGGGCTACCCTGTGCCTTCGCCCGCCGGCGCCTCGGCCGACTCCGGCTCCGGCTGCGCGATCTCGATCGGCTCGTAGATCGGGATCTCGAAGCTGAGGGTCGAGTGGCAGTACTCCTTCCACTCGTCGGTCACGTCGTCGAAGAGGACGTTCTCGTCCTTGAAGATGCCGTCGGTGACGACGTAGCTCTCCTGCAGGTAGACGATCGAGTCGTCGTCGAGCGGGCGCGGCTTGTCGCCCTTCTTGCCGTCCACGTCGTCGACGCGCGCGTTCTCGCTCTTCTCCGACCAGCCCGGGTACGCCCGGAGCTGCCCGAGCAGGTACGCCTTGCAGTAGTTGCCCATCTCGGCCATGTGCCCCTCCCCCGCTGGAGCAGTGCGCGGCGCCGCGCGATACGGGACAGGCCGGTATGATCCGCCGCCGGAGGCAGGCGCATGGATCTCTACACGCTGGAGGACCTCGACCTCGCCGCGCTCCGCGGGCGACGGGTGTTCGTGCGCGTCGACTTCAACGTCCCGCTCTCGCCGTCCGGCGAGGTGGGCGACACGACGCGTCTCGAGGAGGCGCTGCCGACGATCCGCGAGCTCGCCGCCGCCGGCGCGCGGCTCGTCCTCGCCTCGCACGCCGGCCGCCCGAAGGGCGCTCCCGACCCGCGCTGGAGCCTGCGCCCCGTCGCCGAGACGCTGGTCGAGCTGCTCGGCGGGCCGGTCCGCTTCGCGCCGGACTGCGTCGGCCCCGCCGCCCGCGCGGTGGTCGAGGCGATGGACCCCGGCGAGGTGACGCTGCTCGAAAACCTCCGCTTCCACCCCGGCGAGACCGCCAACGACCCGGCCTTCACGGCGGCGCTCGCCGAGCACGCCGAGCTCTACGTCGACGACGCCTTCGGCAGCGCCCACCGCGCCCACGCGTCGGTGGTCGGTGTGGCCGAGCGGCTGGAGCGGAAGGCGGCGGGGCGGCTCATGGTGCGCGAGGTCGCGGCACTCGGCCGCCTCCTCGGCGAGCCGGAGCGGCCCTTCGTGGCGCTTTTGGGCGGCGCCAAGATCGAAGGCAAGATCGACACCCTGGAGAACCTCCTGCCGCGCCTCGACCGCCTGCTCCTGGGCGGCGGCATGGCCAACACCTTCCTGGTGGCGCAGGGCCACGACCTCGCCGACTCCCTCTTCGAGCCCGACCGCGTGGAGCTGGCGCGCGACATCCTGGCGCGGGCGCGGGACCGCGGCGTCGTGGTGCTCCTGCCGCTCGACCTCGTGGTCACCGACGACCTGGAGACCCCGCGCCGGATCGAGACGGTGCCCGCCAACGCCGTGCCGGCGGGGACCAAGGCGGTGGACGTCGGCCCCGCCACCCGCCGCGCCTTCGCCGCCGAGGTCGCCGACGCCCGCACCCTCTTCTGGAACGGCCCGCTGGGGGTCTTCGAGAAGCCACCCTTCGACGCCGGCACCCTCGCCCTCGCCGAAGCGCTGGCCGCCTGCCCGGGCTTCACCGTCCTGGGCGGCGGCGAGACGGTGGCGGCGGCGCGCCAGGCGGGGGTGACGGACGAGGTCGGGCACGTCTCGACGGGCGGCGGCGCGGCGCTGGAGTTCCTGGCCGGCAAGACCCTGCCGGGAGTCGCGGTGCTGGAGCGCCGCCGGTGACCGGCGACACCTCCAGTCGGCGGCCGCTCGTCGCCGCCAACTGGAAGATGCACTTGCTCAGCGGCGAGGCGCGGGCCTGGTGCCAGCGGGTGCGCGAAGGGGCGATCGGCGCCCGCGCCGCGGCCGCCGTCTTCCCCTCCTTTCCGCTCCTGCCAGCAGTGGCCGAGGAGCTGGCCGGCAGCGGCGTCGAGGTCGGCGGGCAGGACCTCCACCCCGAGGACCGCGGCGCGTTCACCGGCGACGTGTCGGGTTTCCAGCTCGCCGACGCCGGCTGCGCCTGGGCGCTCTGCGGCCACAGCGAGCGGCGGCACGGCCACGGCGAGGGGGACGAGCTGGTGGCGCGGAAGGTGGCCGCCGCGGTGCGCAACGGTCTCAAGCCGATGCTCTGCGTGGGGGAGACGCGCGACGAGCGGCGGGCGGGGGCGACCGGGGAGGTCCTGGCGCGGCAGCTCCGCGCCGCCCTGCCGCACCTGCCGGCCGCATGGGCCCTCGCCTACGAGCCGGTCTGGGCGATCGGCACCGGCGAGACCGCGACCCCCGAGACCGCGCAGGCGGCGCACGCCTTCCTCCGCAGCCTGCTCGCCGCCGAGCGCTCCGCGGCCGAGGCGGAGGGCGCGCCGATCCTCTACGGCGGCTCGGTGACCCCCGAGAACGCGGCCGCGCTGGCCGCCCAGCCCGACGTGGACGGCTTCCTGGTCGGCGGGGCCAGCCTTGACCCGGGGAAATTCCTCGCTATCATTCGCTCTCTCGACTGAGCGCCCCGGCCGGGCGCAGCAAGACTCCCGGAGGCAATCCCCGTGATCTACGTGCTGTACTTCCTCCACGTGCTGGTCTGCGTCTTCCTCATCCTCGTGGTGCTGCTGCAGCAGGGGAAGGGGGCCGACCTCTCGGTCTTCGGCGGCGGCAGCACGCAGACCGCCTTCGGAGCGCGCGGCGCCGCGACCCTGCTGCACAAGCTGACGGTGGTCTCCTTCGTGGTCTTCATCCTGACGACCCTCGGCATCGGGGTGATGAAGAGCGGCCCCCGCGGCTCCTCCGTGATGAGCGACGTCAAGGAGGAGCGGTCGCAGCCGGCGCCCCCGGCGCAGCCCGCGCAGCCGGCACCCGCGCCGCCGGCCGAGGCCGACGCCGAGGCCCCGCCGCCGCAGCCGGGAGACAGCCAGTAGCCGGGAAGACAGGCTCTAGGGCCGCTGTTAGAATCACCCGCGTGCCGAAGTGGCGGAATTGGTAGACGCGCACGTTTGAGGGGCGTGTGGGGCAACCCGTACCGGTTCGAGTCCGGTCTTCGGCACCAAC
>DASWHY010000713.1:0-3303 GCA_036397955.1 Thermoanaerobaculia bacterium
CGCCACGCCGACGAAAGTGACGGCGTCGGTCGGCGCGACGCCGAAGAGGAGCCCGGCGAGGAGGCGCGTGGCGGCGAAGGCGCCGGCGAGGCCCAAGGCGAGGCCGAGGAGCGTCCAGCGCATCCCCTGGCCGACGACGCCGCGGAGCACCCGGCCGCGGCCGGCGCCGAGCGCCATGCGGATGCCGATCTCGTGGGTGCGCTGGCCGACGCCGTAGGCGACGACGCCGTAGAGGCCGACCGCGGCCAAGGTCAGCGCCAGCGCGCCGAAGAGGGTGAGCAGGACGCTCAGGAAGCGCGGCCGCGCGACGTCCGCGGCGACGACCTGCGGCAGCGCGGCGATGTCGGAGATCGGCAAGTCGCGGTCCACTTGCCAGATCGTCTCACGCACTGCACCGGCCAGCGCCAGCGGGTCGGAGGCCGTGCGCACGAAGAGCTTCATCGTCGAGCGCGGCGCCAGCGTGCTCGGAATGTAGACGGCGCTGCCGGGGTCGGCGGCGAGGCCCGCGCTGCGCACATCGCCGACGACGCCGACGACCTCGAGCCGGAACTCGCCCAGCATCAGCGCCTTGCCCACCGCCGGCTCACCGGGCCAGACCTGGCGGGCGAGGGCGCGGTTGACGACGATCACCGGCTGCTCCTCGCCGTCGCGGTCGGTGAAGGCGCGGCCGGCGAGCACCGGGATGCCGAGGGCGCGGAAGTAGCCGGGGGTGACGATGAAGACACCGGCCTGCGGCTGCACCTCCGCCAGCGCGCCGGAGCGGCCGGGGACGGTGTAGCCGTAGGGCTCGCCGCCGCCGGCGAGCGGCAGGGTCTTGGCGCCGCCGGCGGCGATGACGCCGGGCAGGGCCTCGACGCGGCGCACCACCTCGTCGCGGACGGCGACCAGCCGGCCCGGCTCGGCGTCCGTGGTGTCCGGGAAGGTCAGCGAGAGGCTCAGGACGTTCTCGGCGCGGAAGCCGGGATCGACGTGGAGCAGGGCCCGGAAGCTGCGCAGCATGAGGCCGGCGCCGACCAGGAGCACGACGGCGAGCGCCGTCTCGGCGACGATGAGGCCGTTGCGCGCCAGGCTGCGGCCGCGCCCGGCGCCGCCGCCGCGTCCGCCTTCCTTGAGGACGCCGTGGAGGTCGTCGAGGCGCGAGGCGCGGAAGGCGGGGAGCAGGCCGAAGGCGAGCCCGGTCAGCAGCGAGAGGGCGAAGGTGAAAGCGACGACGCCGGCGTCGGGGCGCACCTCGTCCGGCCGCGGCAGGTCGCCGGCGGCGAGCGCCACCAGGGCGTCCACCCCCCAGACGGCGAGGAGGAGCCCGAGGGCGCCGCCGGCGAGCGCCAGCACGACGCTCTCGATCAGGAGCTGGCGCACCAGGCGCCGGCGGCCGGCCCCGAGGGCGGCGCGGACGGCCAGCTCGCGGCCGCGCGTCGTGGCGCGGGCGAGGAGGAGGTTGGCGAGGTTGGCGCAGGCGATGAGCAGCACGCCCGCCACCGCTGCCAGGAGGACGACGAGGGCCGGCCGCACGTCGCCGACCAGCGCCTCGTGGAGCCGCACCAGCCGCGCCGCGCTCCAGCCTTCGTTGCTGTCCGGGTAGGCGGCGGCGAGGCGGGCGAGGAGGGCGTCGGTCTGGGCGCCGGCGCGCTCGAGGTTCGTCCCCGGCCGCAGGCGCCCCACGACGTGCATCCAGCGCAGGGCGCGGCGGTGCGGGATGTCGTCCTCGGCGATCAGCGAGATGGGCGCCCAGAGGTCCACCTCGCGGGCGGGGAACTGGAACGACGGCGGCATGACGCCGGCGACGGTGAAAGCCTCGCCGTCGAGCCGCAGGCTGCCGCCGACGATCCGCGGGTCGGCGCCGAAGGAGCGGCGCCAGAGGCGGTCGGAGAGCATGACGACGCGGTCGGCGCCGGGGACGTTTTCCTCCGGCCGCAGCGTCCGGCCGCGCGCCGCCTCGACGCCCAGGGTGGGGAAGAAGCCGGCGCCGACCATCGCCGCCTCCAGCCGCCGCGGCTCCCCCTCGCCGGTCAGGGTCATGCCCGAGTGGCCGGCCGTGAACCAGTAGGCGCCGAGCCGCTCCCACGGGCCGCCGGGGGCCGCCAGCTCGCGCGTCAGGTCGTCGAAGTCCTGCGGCGAGAAGGCGCCGTCCATCACCCCCTGCTCGGCGTGAGTGTGGAAGAGGCGCACCAGCCGCTCCGGCTCCTGGTAGGGAAGCGGCCGCAGCAGCACGCCCTGGACGACGCTGAAGATCGCCGCGTTGGCGCCGATCCCGAGCCCCAGGGTGAGCAGCGCGACGAGGGTGAAGCCCGGGCTCTTTCGTAGGGTGCGGAACGCGTAGCGTAGGTCGCTCACCTAAACCCCCTGCTTGTCATTCCGAGCGAAGCGAGGAACCTGGGGGCGGGCTTCGTCCCCCGCCCAGATCCCTCGCTGCGCTCGGGATGACATGGCTGGCCGTTGGCTCCTAGTCCGTTGGCTCCTAGTCCGTCCGCAGCGCCACCGCCGGATCGACGCGCGCGGCGCGGCGGGCGGGGAGCCAGCTCGCGAGGACCGCCACCGCGGCGAGGAGCAGCGGCACGGCGGCGAAGGTCGCGGGGTCGGTGGCGCTGACCTCGAAGAGGAGCGAGCCGAGGAGGCGGGTGAGCGCCAGCGCGCCGGCGAGGCCGGCGGCGAGCCCCACCGCGGCGAGCGCCGCCGCCTGCCCCACGACCTGCCCCAGCACCTGCCGGCGCCGCGCCCCGAGCGCCATGCGCACGCCGATCTCCTGCGTCCGCTGCGCCACCGAGTAAGAGATCACCCCGTAGACGCCGACCGCGGCGAGCAGCAGCGCCAGCGCCGCGAAGGCGGCGAAGAGGCCGGTGCTCGAGCGCGCCGGCGCCAGCGCCTCCTCGACCCGCGCGGTCATCGTCCGGACGTCGAAGAGCGGCTGGTCGGGGTCGAGGGCGCGCACTCGCGCGCGCACCGCGTCGGCCAGCGCCAGCGGGTCGCCGCCGGCGCGCACCGCCAGCGCCATCATCGGCCGGGGGAGCTGCGCGTGTGGGTAATAGAGCTGCTCGTTCGACTCCTTCGACAGGCTCTCGTTGCGCAGGTGGGCGACGACGCCGACGATCTCGCGCCAGAGCGGCGTGCCGTCGGGCATCTGCTCGAAGGTCAGGTTGATGCGCGCGCCGATCGGGTCGCGATCGGCGAAGTAGCGGCGGACGACGTCCTCGTCCACCACGATGACCGGCTTGGCCTGGGCGGTGTCGCTCTCGCCGATCAGCCGGCCGCGCAGCAGCGGGATGCGCATGGCCGCGAAATAGCCGGGGGTGACGGCGCGCGGCG
>DASWHY010000714.1:0-1707 GCA_036397955.1 Thermoanaerobaculia bacterium
AGTGAGCTCGCAGCCGAGCGCCGCCGCCGCCGCCGCGTAGGCCGGCACCCCCGGCGTGATGTCGTAGGGGATGCCGAGCGCCTCCAGCCGGCGGATCTGCTCGCCGATGGCGCCGTAGAGCGAGGGGTCGCCGGAGTGGACCCGCGCCACGTCCTTGCCTGCGGTGTGGGCGTCCGCCATCACCGCGACGATCTCGTCGAGGGTCATGGACGCGGTGTCTCTCACCAGCGCGTCCGCGGGCGCGTGGGCGATCACGGCCGCCGGCACCAGCGAGCCGGCGTAGAGCACCACCGGCGCCGCCGCGATCAGGTCGCGGCCGCGCAGGGTGAGCAGGTCGGGGGCGCCCGGCCCGGCGCCGATGAAGTGCACGGTCATCCAGATGCCTCACGCGAATTCTGGTTCCGCTCGCGGTAGCCCCGCGGGGTATAGACCCAGAGGCCCTGGCCGGTGGCGACGCGGCGGGTCTCGCTGGAGCCGACGAGGACCAGGGTCAGCATGTCGACCCGCTCGGGGGTGAGCGCCGCGAGGTCGATGACAGTCACGCTCTCCCCCTGCCGGCCGAGGTTGCGGGCCAGCACCACCGGCGTGCCGGCGGGCCGGCGGGCGCCGAGGATCTCCGCCGCCCGGGCCAGCTGGCGCCGGCGGCGGCCGGAGACGGGGTTGTAGAGCGCGACGACGAAGTCGCCCGCCGCCGCCGCCTCGAGGCGCCGCTCGATGACCGGCCAGGGCGTCATGAGGTCGCTCAAGGAGATGGCGCAGAAGTCGTGGCCGAGCGGCGCGCCGATCCGCGCCGCCGCGGCCTGCAGCGCCGAGAGGCCCGGCGCGACGGCGATCTCGACCCGGTTCCAGTCGGCCCGCCCCTCCCGCTCCAGCAACTCGAACACCAGGCTCGCCAGGGCGTAGATGCCGGGATCGCCCGAGCACACCAGGGCGACCCGGCGGCCCTCGGCGGCGAGGTCGAGCGCCCGGCCGACGCGCGCCTCCTCCTCGCCCAGCGCGTAGGCGTGGGCCGCCTTGCCGTCCGCCAGGGGTCCGAGCAGGTCGAGGTAGAGCCGGTAGCCGACCAGGTCGCTGGCGCGCCTTACTTCCCGTCCTACCTCCGGCGTCCGCCAGTCGGCGGCGCCTGGGCCGAGGCCGACCACCGCGAGCCGGCCTCGCGGCCGCCCGATCGTAGCCGGATCGAGCGGACCCGGCGCGAGGGCGACGGCGCAGGTGGCGCGCCGCGACTTGGCCTTGGGGACGAGGAGCGTCCCCTCGGGCCCGGCCGCGGCCAGGGCGGCGCTCTCCGCCACGCCGGCCACCCCCACCTCGCGGCGCACCAGGTCCGAGGGCACGGCGAGGCGCGGCTCCTCGGCCCTGAGCGCCGCGGCATCGAAGAAGCGCGCCGGTACGCCGAGCGCTTCGGCCGCCGCGTGCACCGCCGGCTCGTCGGCCTTGCGGTCGAGGGAGACGAGCGCCGCGACCGCTGCCTCCGCCAGGCCGTGCCCGGCCAGAGTGCCGCGCACTAGGGCGATCAGTTCCTCCAACGCGCAGCCCCGCTCGCAGCCGACGCCGACCGCGAGGCAAGCCGGGTGGTAGACGAGTTCCCGCTCGGACCCCTGGTGCACCTCGTGGGCGACCCGGATCGCGAGCGCGCCCCGCTCCGACCAGGGCAACGCGCCGTCGCGCAGCCACGCCGCCTCGCCCTCCAACCTCACTTCATCTCCC
>DASWHY010000715.1:0-1882 GCA_036397955.1 Thermoanaerobaculia bacterium
AGCCGCAGCGCGTACTGCGACCGCTCCGGACTCCGCAACCGCAATCCCTGCACGCTCGGGACTTCCCCCTCTTGGCTCATGGCCCCCTTATACCCTCACTCCCTCTGAGGGGGCAAAAGTTCACAGGCTCTCAGGATGACAGAGCTAAGGGCGAACTCGCGCCGCGGAGGCCGGGGTGCGGCGCGGGGTCCCAGGTGGCGGGGGAGACGGCCGGGGCGTCGCGCTCGAGGGCCTGGTTGACGCGGTCGACGATGTCGTAGACCTCGCGGCGGGTGAGCTTGGCGCCGGGGCCGGCGGCCTCGACGCGATCGAGCGTGGCGAGCGCCAGCTCGGCCGGCAGGGCGTTGAAGGCGACGAGGCCGCGCTCGGCGCCGGCGGCCTGGAGCGCCAGCACGTACTCGGCCGCCGCCCGCAGGTCCTCGCGCGCCAGCGCCAGCGCCTCGGCGCGGTCCACCGCCGCCGGCAGGTAGCAGCGCCCCTCGACCGCGTCGGCCGCCGAGTCCTTGAGGATGTTGACGAGCTGCAGCCCCTCGCCGAAGAAGGGCGCCCGCTCGCGCAGGCGCGACGCCACCGCCGCGAGCTCCGGCCGCTCCAGCAGGTAGAGCTCGGTCAGCAGCTCGCCGACGATCCCCGCCACGACGTAGCAGTAGCCGCGCAGGTCGGCGAGGTCGGCCAGGCGCAGCTCGCCGGCGCCGTCGGTGCGCGCCACGTACCCCGCCATGCCGCGGATCGTGCGCAGCATGTGGGCGCGGACCAGCTCCACCGCCGGCGGCGCGAGGGCAAAGAAGGCGTCGAGCACCGCGGGGAGATCGGCCAGGAGCTCCCGGTAGGCCAGCCAGGCGCACGGCACCTCCTCCGCCCAGACGGCGGCCTGCGCCGCGGTCTCCTCGGGCGCGCGGCGGGCGAGGAGCGCGCCGAAGCGCTCCAGCGCCTCGATCCGCCGCGCCCGCGGCCAAGGGGCGGCGTCCTCGAACGTGTCGGCAACGCGCAGCAGGAGATAAGCGAGCGTGACTTCCCGGCGCGTCGGCTGCGCCAGCCGCGGGATGGCCAGCGCGAACGTGCGGCTCGTCTTGAGCAGGTGGGCGTCGAGGTCGGCCATGCCGCGGTCAGCCTATCAGCGTGCCCAGCACCGTCTCGCCGCGAAGGGCGCGCTCGAGGAGGCCGGGGACGGTGCCGTCGGCGAGGAGCGAAGGGATGCCGTCATCCGACAGGGCGGCGGCGGCGACGAGACGGAGGCCCATGCCGCCGGTGACGTCGGTGCCGGGTGGGAACGTGATCGCCGCGACGGCGGTCTCCCAATCGTCGGGATGAATTTCAGGGATGGAACGACCGGCGGAGTCGAGGAGGCCGGGCGTGTCGCCGAGCCAGATCGCGCGGCGCACGGTGAAGCCGGCGGCCGGCAGCTCGCGGGCGAGGAAGACGAGCACCGCCTCGGTCGAGGCGATCGCGGCGCCCCACTCGGTATCCAGCACCACGTCGCCGTAGACCACGGGGAGGAAGCCCGAGCGGAGCGCCACCGGCAGCGCCGGCGGCAACGTCCCTTCGATCTGCTCTCTCCTTCCCACAAGGAAGCTCCCCGGCACGAACGAGAACGGCCGCGCCCCCGCCTCCCGCAGCGCCGCGACGACGATCCGGTGCAGCTCCGCCGCCTCGGCCTGCGTCTCGGCCACCCCCGCCAGCCGTTCCCTCGCCACCGGCCCATCCCCAATCCCCGCCCGCGCCGCCGCCACATGCCCGAACGACCCACTCCCATGCCCGAGGACCACCCCCTCCGCCCCCGCCGCCACGATCTCCCCCGCCAGCCGCCGAATCACCTCCCCTCGCACCGCCCGCGCCCGCGTCTTGTCGGTAAGGAGGCTCCCCCCGAGCTTCAGCAGAGTGA
>DASWHY010000716.1:0-5118 GCA_036397955.1 Thermoanaerobaculia bacterium
AGCCTTCTCCGACCTCGGGCTCGCGGTCGTGGTGTCGCAGTTCGCGGCGCTGGCGGTGGCGCTTTTCCTGGTGCCGATGCTGGCCAGCCGCCGCGGCGCCGCCCTCGGCGACCCCGAGGCCCGCGCCGCCGCCGGCCGCGCGCTGCTGCGCCGGCCGCTGGCGGCCTGGCAGTCCTTCCGCGGCGACGGTCGGCGGCTGCGCAGATGGGCCAGCTTCCGTCATCCCGAGCGCAGCGAGGGATCGGGCGGGGGCGCCGGCTCGGAGGCTGCCGCCCACCCGATTCCTCGCGTTGCTCGGAATGACTCGGCCACGGCGCTGCCTCTGCGGATACTCCGCCTTGCCGTCTCGCCCGTCCTTTTTCTCTACCTCCTCGTCCGCCTCCTCCTCGGCGCCCTCTTCGAGCTCCTCGGCCGCCTCCTGCTCCTGCTGATCGTCGCCGCCACCCGCCTCTGGGGCTGGACCGTGGCGCCGGCGGCGCGCGGCCTGATGCGGCTCCTGTCGCGCGGCAGCCGGCGCGCCGCTTCCGGCCGCGCCGGCCGCCTGCGGACCGCCTACCCGGCGGCGGTGCGCTGGGGGGTCGAGCACCCGCTGCCGGTGGTCGCCGCGACGGCCCTCCTCATGGCCGCCACCTGGCTCCTCGCCAGCCGGCTCGGCAGCGAGCTCCTCCCCGAGGTGCACCAGGGGGAGTTCACCTTCGAGGTGGCGCTGCCGGTGGGGACGCCGCTGGAGGAGACCGAGGCGGTGCTGGCGCCGGTGGAGCGCGCCATCCTCAGCGAGCGCGAGCACCTGCGCTCGATGATCCTCGCCGTCGGCTTCGACGCGGCGAACGCGCAGCGCGCCGACGAGGGCGAGCACAGCGCCCGCTTCAAGCTGCTGCTGACCAGCTCCGACCCCGAGGTCGAGGAGGCGGTCATCGCCCGCCTGCGCGCGCGGCTGGCCGACATCCCCGACCTCTCGGCGCGCGTCGTGCGGCCGGTCCTTTTCTCGACCCGCACGCCGATCGAGGTCGAGGTGCACGGCGACGACCTGCGGCGCCTCCGCGCCTACTCCGAGCGGGCGCGCGCGGTGATGGCGGCGCTCCCCGAGCTGGCCGACGTCGAGGCGACGCTGCGCAGCGGCGCGCCGGAGGTGCAGATCGTCTACGACCGCGACCGCCTCGCCCGCTACGGCCTCGACCTGCGGCGGGTGGCGGAGCTGGTGCGCGACCAGGTCAAGGGGCGGGAGGCGACGCGCTTCAACCAGCGCGACCGGCGGGTGCCGATCGTGGTGCGCCTCGAGGAGCGGGACCGCGAGGCGGTCGAGGACGTGCGCGGGCTGGTGGCGAACCCCGAGGGCACGACGCCGATTCCGCTCGCGGCGGTGGCGCAGGTGGCGCTCGGCGAGGGGCCGAGCGAGGTGCGGCGGGTGGACAGCCGGCGGGTGGGCCTGATCCGCGCCAACCTCTCGGGCGTCGGCGCGGGCGGCGCCGGCGCCTCGCTCGGCGACGCCGCGGCGGCGATCGAGCGCGCGCTCACCAACCGCATCGACTGGCCGGCGGACATGACCTTCGTCCTCGCCGGCCAGACCCAGGAGTGGGAGCGCAGCCGCGGCAGCCTCTGGCTGGCCCTCGGGCTCTCGGTCTTCCTGGTCTACGTCATCATGGCGGCGCAGTTCGAATCGCTGCTCCACCCGCTGGTCATCCTCCTCACCATCCCGCTCGCCTTCTTCGGCACGGTGGCGACCCTCTGGGCGCTCGGCATCAGCCTCTCGGTCGTCGTCTTCCTCGGCATGATCATGCTGGCCGGGATCGTGGTGAACAACGCCATCGTGCTGATCGACTACATCAACGTCCTGCGCCGCCGCGGCCTGCCGCGCGACGAGGCGATCGTCACCGCCGGCGTGGTGCGCCTGCGCCCGATCCTGATGACCACGGCGACGACCGTCCTGGGGCTCCTGCCGATGGTCTTCGGCGTCGGCGACGGCGCCGAGATCCGCACGCCGATGGCGATCGCGGTGGTGAGCGGCCTCGTCACCTCGACGGTGCTGACCCTCTTCATCATCCCGTCGATCTACGCCCTGGTGGACCGCCTGCAGGGCCGGCTCCTCGGACGCGAGGAGGCGGTGACCGCTTCCGCCGGTGCCGGCGCGGCCGGCCAGCGGCCGCTGCGCGCACCGGAGATCGCCCCCTCGTGAGCGCCCCCTCGCGCTGGGAGAGCGCGCTGCCGCGCCTCTCCCTCGACCGCCGCATCACCGTCCTGGTCTTCGTCGCCAGCACCGTGGTGGTGGGGCTGGTGGCGACCCTCGCCATCCCGCTGGAGCTGCTGCCGCGCGGCTTCAACGCCCCCCACCTCGGCGTCTCCGTCCCCTGGCGCGACGCGCCGCCGGAGGAGGTGCTGGAGAAGATCGTGCTGCCGCTCGAGGAGGAGCTGGCGACGGTGCGCGGCCTCGACCGCCTCGACTCGACCGCGGTCCCCGGCTACGGCCGCATCGGGCTCGCCTTCAAGCCGGGGAGCGACATGGACGTCGCCTACCGCGAGGTGCGCGACCGCGTGCAGCGGGCCCGCGCCCGCCTGCCGCGCGACGCCGACCGCATCTTCATCCGCAAGCACGACGAGAGCGGCGTGCCGGTCTACGTCCTCGGCCTGGCGGTCGATCCGGAGCTGACCGACGCCTGGAACCTGATCCAGAACGGGGTCGTCCTGCCGCTGCAGCGGATCGACGGCGTCGCCGCGGTCGAGACCGACGGCATGGAAGAGAAGGAGATCCTGATCGAGCTCGACCGCGACCGCACCGAGGCGGCGGGGCTCAACATCTACGAGCTGGGCCGGCAGCTCGCCGCCGACAACTTCACCCTCGCCTCGGGGAGCGTGCGCGCCGGCGGCGACAAGCTCCTCCTGCGCTCGGTCGCCCGCTACGCCGACCTCGAGGCGCTCGCCCGCCGGCCGGTCGCGCCGACGGTGCGGCTGGGCGACATCGCCACCCTGCGCTACGAGGAGGCCGAGCGCAACTACCGGGCGCGGGCGCTGAGCCGGCCGGCGGTGGCGGTGGTGGTGCTCAAGGAGGGGGACGCCAACACGCTCGAGGTGGCGCGCTCGATCAGCGCCCTGGTCGAGCGGCTGGAGCGCGACCCGCGCCTGCGCAGCGTGCGCATGATCCCCCTGTTCGACCAGGGCGACGTGATCCTCGAGTCGCTGCGCAAGGTGGTGGACAGCGGCTTTCTGGGCGGCGCGATCGCCGTCGCGGTCCTCTTCTTCTTCCTCCGCCGGCTGCGGATGACGCTCATCATCACGCTCTCGATCCCGCTCTCGCTGCTGCTCGCCCTCACCGTCATGTACTTCGCCGGCGAGACGCTCAACGTGCTGTCGCTGCTCGGGCTGATGATCTCGGTCGGCATGCTGGTGGACAACTCGATCGTCGTCGCCGAGAACATCCACCGCCTCCACCTCGCGGGAGTGCCGCGGCGGCAGGCCTGCCTCGAAGGAGCAGGGGAGATCGCCCTCGCCATCACCCTGGCGACGCTCACCAGCGTCATGGTCTTCCTGCCGGTGTCGCTAGTCGAGGGCGAGGGGCAGTTCTTCCTCCTCCGTCTCTCGATCCCCGTCTCGGTGGCGCTCCTCGCCTCGCTCCTGGTGGCGCTGGTGGCGGTGCCGCTCGCCTCGTATCTCACCCTGCCGGCGCAGCGCGCAAACGGCGCCGCGCCGGAACCGGGGCACCGGCGGGCCTGGCGCCGCGTCGAGGTCCTCCTGGCGCGCGCCTACGAGGCCACCTTCGGGCGCTTGAACCGCGGCTACACGGCGCTCCTGGCGGTGGCCCTCGGCCGGCGGCTGGACGTGGTGCTCGGGCTCCTCGTCGTGCTGGCGGCGACCGCCGCGGTGGCGGCGCAGCGCGTCAAGTTCTCGCCCACCCAGGAGAGCGAGGCGCGCGGCTGGGAGATCGCGGTCGAGATGCCCTCCAACACCACGCTGGAGGAGGCCGAGGCGTGGTTCCTCCAGGCCGAGAAGACGGTCGAAGGGCTCAAGGAGGAGCTGGGGCTCGAGGGGTGGTTCCTCTTCCACCGCGCCACCTACGGCGAGATCGAGGGCTGGTTCACCCAGCCGTCCACCGCCGGCGTGACGTCGCGCGAGGCCACCGAGCGGGTGATGGCGGCGCTGCCGGAGCGCCCCGGCTTCAAGCTCTTCACCGGCGACCAGGCCGAGGACGAGGCGAAGGAGGAGGGGGTGCACGCGGTCACCCTCTACGGCGAGAACGCCGCGGCGCTCGAGGAGACGGCGGTGGAGCTCGAGGCCCTCTTCGCGCAGGTGCCGGGGGTGCTCGGGGTGCGCCGCGCCGGCGACCGCCCGCCCGACGAGCTGGCGCTGGTCGTCGACCGCGCCCGCGCCCAGCGCCAGGGCGTCAACCCCGAGGTGATCGCCGGCGTCGTCGGCTACGCGCTGCGCGGCCAGGCGCTGCCGCGCTACCAGCGCGACGGCCGCCAGGTGCCGGTGCGGGTGCGCTTCGAGGAGGAGGACCGCGAGAGCCTCTCGGAGCTGGCGAGCTTCGAGGTGCCGTCGGCGGCGGGGCCGGTCGCCCTCGCCGCGCTCACCGACGTCCACTTCCTCCCCGCCGCCCGCCGCATCCAGCGCGAGGACCAGCGCGTCGCCCGGCCGGTGACCGTCGAGCTGCAAGAGGGCAAGGAGAAGGAGACGCGGGAGCGCCTCGAGTCCCTCGCCGCGGTGCTCGACCTGCCGGAAGGGATCTCGCTCGGCGCCCCGCCCGAGCGCGCCGGCGGCGACGAGGAGATGAGGAACCTCCTCTTCGCAGGGCTGCTGTCGATCGTCTTCGTCTACCTGCTGATGGGGTTCCTCTTCGAGAGCTTCATCCTGCCGCTGTCGATCGTGCTGACCATCCCGCTCGCCTCGATCGGCGTCGTCTGGATGCACGCCGCGACCGGCCTCGACATCGACGTCCTGGGCTTCGTCGGCGCGGTGCTGCTGATCGGCGTCGTCGTCAACAACGGCATCGTGCTGATCGACTGCGTGAACCGGCTGCGCGAAGAGGGGCGCCCGCGCCGCGAGGCCCTCCTCCTCGCCACCGAGCGGCGCTTCCGCCCGATCATGATGACGGCGCTGACCACGATGGGCGGCATGGTGCCGCTCACC
>DASWHY010000717.1:0-5387 GCA_036397955.1 Thermoanaerobaculia bacterium
CGCCGCGCCCGGCCATGCGCACCAGCCGCACCATGTCGTACTGGGCGACGCGCAGCGACTGCTGCATGTCGGCGACGTGCGTCTGCACGCGCGCGATGCGGTTGTTGAAGTCGAAGAGGGCGAGGACGCCGAGGAGCAGGATGACGGTGACGCCCAGGGAGACCAGCAGCTCGACCAGCGTGAACCCGGCCTGCCGGGGCGCGCGGTGGGAGAGGTGCGGGGGCATCGGTCGCGGCTCCATCACTTGGCCTTGAGCATCTGCAGCACCAGCTCGTTCCTGCCGCCCAGCGGGTTGCCCACCGAGCGGTTGCCAGCCACCTCGACGCGGATCTCCTTGAGGTGCACGTAGCTCGGATCGGTGTCGCCGTCGAGGGGCTCCTCGAGGTCGTTGATGCCGAAGAGGCGCACGCGGGTGCTGCGCCGCCAGATCGCGTAGTCGCCGATCGGTGGCGTGGTCGTCCAGGTGTGGGCGACGAAGTTGTAGCTGTCGCTGACGACGAGCTCGGTCTGTCCGTCCGGCACGTCGAGGCGGGCGCTGTCGAAGGGGAACTGGAAGTACTCCTCGAGGCGCGACTTGCCCATGTTGCTGACGTCGGTCGCCTCGCGGCCGGAGAGGTTGTTGCGGATCGACGCGACGAAGAGGGGCAAGAGCCCCACCGCGATGATGAGGAAGATCCCCGCCGCGATCAGCACCTCGATGACCGAGAAGCCGGCGTTGCTCCGGTTGCCGTTGCCCATGCTGGGCCTCCCCCGCCGGCGGCGCCGGCGCACACTGCTCGTGGACTTCTGGGAGAGGCAGGGGAGCAAGGGGGGTGCCACTCGCGAAGGCGCCGGCGCGGGCGCCCTAAAGCATTGCGCCCCTGTCAGTTCCGCCCTTAGACTGGACGCGCGGGAGGCGGGAGCGGCTGGGCTGAGACGTTACCGGCGGTAACGTTCGTGTCGTCGGGGGACGGGAAGACGACGCGCACCCGCGTCCCGCCGCCGGGGCGGTCCTCGAGCCGGATCGAGCCGCCGTGGAGGACGACGATGCGGTGGGCGAGCGCCAGCCCCAGGCCCACCCCGCCGGCGCGGCCGGTGACGAAGGGGTGGAACAGCCGCTCGCGCACCGCCGGCGGCACGCCCGGGCCGCGGTCCTCGATCGTCAGCTCGATCCCCTCCGCGCTGCGCGCCAGCGCCGCCCGCACCGGGCCGCTCCTCCCCGCCTCGCGCTCGGCTTGGGCGGCGTTGCGCAGCAGATTGCGCAGCGCCCGCTCGAGGAGCTGCGGGTCGCCGGCGAGGCGCGGCTCCTCCTCTTCGATCCCGGCGAGCTCCACCGCCACGCCGTCGAGCGCCGGGTCCGCTGCGGCGCGCCGCAGGAGGGCCGGCAGCGACAGCTCCTCGATCCGCGCAGTGCCGGGGCGGGCGAAGGCGAGGAAGTCCTCGAGCACCCGCTCCAGGTGGTCGGTCTCGCGCCGGATCTCGCCCAGGAAGTCGGCCACCGCCTGCTCGTCGGGGCGGCGCTCGATCAGCGTCAGGTAACCGCGCAGGGTCGCCAGGCTGTTGCGCAGCTCGTGCGCCACGCCGCCGGCCATCTCGCCCAGGCGGGTGAGGCTCTCGGCCAGGCGGCTCTGGTCGGCCTCGCGCCGCGCTTCGGTCAGGTCGGCGAAGAGGACGAGGAAACCGCGCGCCGCGCCGTCGCCGCGCCGCAGCGGATGGACCGAGAGGCCGAGGGTGAGCGGACCGCCGGCGCGGCGCAGGGTGACTTCCTGCCGCTGCAGCTCCCGGCCGTGGGCCACCGCCTCGGTGAGGAGCGCGAGGAGCTCGGGGCGGCCGGCCAGCACCTCGGCCAGCGGCCGCCCGGGCTCGGGGGGCTCGACGTCGAGGAGGCGCGCGCCGACGGTGTTGAGCGCCAGCACCTCCCCCGCCGCGTCGAGCAGCAGGAGGCCGCTCTGCAGGCTGCCGACGAGGGTGCGCTCGAGGGTGGCGATGTCGTCCTCGGCGCTCCGCGCTTCCGCGCCCGCCATCGCCGCCAGCGCCCGCTCGAAGGTCGCCACCAGGAACTCCGCCTCGTCCCCCTCGGGCGCCGCCGGGTCGCCCACCGCGCGGGCGCGGGCGAGGAGGGTGTCGTAGGGCGCCAGGAGGTGACGGAGGAAGGCGAGGACGAGGAGGATCAGGGCGCCGTTGACGGCGAGGACGACGACGGTCAGCACGCGCGCGGCGCGGGCGCTGCCGGCGAGGACCGCGGCCGGGAGGTGGACGCGCACGACCCGCCCGCCGTCGAGCGGCGCGACGCCGGCCACCGCGCCGTCGGGCGGCTCGCCGGCCGCCGCGAGCACTTGGCCGTCGGCGGCGAGGACGGCGACCGCCGCGGCGCCGGGCGCCAGCCGGCGGAGGGCGCCCGGGCCGGGTGTCGCCTCCGGCCCGCCGAGCGCCGCGGCGACGCTCCGCGCCAGCTCCGCCGCCTCCTCCCGCCGCTCCTCGGCGAGGAGGGCGAGCGCGCTGCGGTAGGCGAAGACGGTGAAGGTCGAGAGCGCGGCCAAGAGGACGAGCGACGCCGGCAGGAGGATCAGCACCTCCTGCCGCAGGCCGAGCCCCCGCCGCCGCTGCCGCGCGCCGTTCACAGCAGCTTCAGGTAGGCGCCGAGGAGCCGCTCGCCGGCGAAGAGCGCCACGAGCCCGCCGAGGGCGAGGAAGGTGCCGAAGGGGAGCTTGCTCTTGGTGTGGCCGCGGCCGGCGCGGATCAGGACCAGGCCGGCGACCGCGCCGGCGAGCGAGCCGCAGAAGAGGGTCACCACGACGCCGCGCCAGCCCAAGAAGGCGCCGATCATCGCCAGCATTTTGACGTCGCCGAGCCCCAGTCCCTCCTCCTGCCGCAGCAGGTACCAGAGGCCGTAGAGAGCGAGGAGGAGGCCGCCGCCGAGGGCGGCGCCGAAGAGCGCGCCGCGCCAGCCCACCCAATCGATCCAGGGCTGGACCGCGATGCCGGCGGCGATCCCCGGCAGGGTGATGCGGTCGGGCAGATAGAGGTGCTCGAGGTCGATCGCCGCCAGCGCCACCAGCAGCGCGCAGAAGAGGGCGGCGACGGCGGCCGCCGGCCGCACCCCGAAGCGGGCGACGCAGCCGGCGAAGAGGATGGCGGTCGTCCCCTCGACGATCGGGTAGCGGCGGGAGATCGGCGCACCGCAGGCGCGGCAGCGGCCGCCGAGCAGCAGCCAGCTCACCACCGGCAGGTTGTCGCGGGCGCGGATCGGCGCGTCGCAGGCGGGGCAGCGCGAGCGCGGCAGGACGGTCGAGATCCCCCGCGGCAGGCGGTGGATGACAACGTTCAGGTAGCTGCCCACGATGAGGCCGACGGCCGCGGCGTAGGCGCCGACGAGCAGTTCGAAGAGCACGTGGCCGGGATTCTAGACGCCCGGCGTTCTTCTAATTCTTCTTCCCCTGCGGCCAGCGCACCATGAAGCCGTCGGTCCAGACGATGTCCTGGTCGTAGTCGGAGGTCTCGAAGCCGCCGGGGGTGTAGGTGTCGCCGGACTTCTTCTGGTCGCGGCCGCTGCTGCGGATCGCCATCGCTTCCTTGCCGAGCGGGTTGGCGGTGTCGAGGTAGAAGTCGAAGGAGTTCTTCCAGCCGTCGAGCTGCGGCAGCTCCTGCATGTAGGTGGAGACCAGCTCGTCCTCCAGGTTGGGGGCGCTGATCGAGAGGTACTCCGTGAGGTCCACCTGGTTGGTGGCCGCGCCGGCGGCGGCGGCCGCCGCCTCGTCGGTCAGCCAGGCCATCATCGCCGTGCCGGTCATCTGGACGTTGGCCAAGGTCCGCTTCTGCCGCGCCCGCTGCAAGGCGTCGATCAGGTTGGGGATGAGGATGGCGGCGATGATGCCGATGATGGCGATGACGATCAGCAGTTCGATCAGCGTGAAGCCACGCTGCTGCGCTTTGCGCACCATGCACGGGGTTCCTCCGCCGCGATGCGAAGCAAAGGGGAAGCCATAGCCGGCGGCGCATCCGCACGGCGCCGCGAGGGGCCGCGCGACAGGAATCGTCAGCGCGCGGCGCCGGCGGTGACAAAGGTGGTCACCACGGCGCGCGTCCGGGCCACGCCGCGGTCGAGCTCGGCCAGCGGGATGCGCTCGTCGGGGCCGTGGATGCCGGCGCTGTCGGCGGGCTCCAGCGCGAAGGGGGAGAAGCCGTAGGTGGGCACGCCGCGCTGGCGCAGGTAGCGCGAGTCGGTGAAGCCGGGGACGAAGGCGGGGACCACCGGCGCCTCGCGGCCGAGAGTGCGCTCGAGCAGGCGGTAGAGGGGGTTGGCGGTCGGCGACGACGGGGAGGGCGGCGCCGTGAGCAGGACGCGGCTCGCCAAGTCGCCGCCGAGCGCCCGCCGAATCCGCGCCAGGTAGCGGTCGGCCGGCGTGTCCGGGAGAAGGCGAACGTCGATCTGCGCTCGCGCCCGCTGCGGCGTGACGTTGATCCGCTCGCCGGCCGCGAGCACCGTGACCTGGACGGTGTCGAGAAGGAGGTTGGCCATGCCGGGGGGGAGGCCGGACGGCGGCCCGCCGGCGGCGATCGCCCGCTCGGCGCCGAGCATCGCCGCGCGCAGGCGGTCGTTGTGAAGCGGCGCGAGCGCCTGGAGATAGCGGCGCGCGGGCGCGGTCACCCGCCACTCCGGCGGCAGCGCGAGCAGGCGCGCCAGCCCCTGGATCAGCCGGTGGGCGGCGCTCGCCGGGTTGAGCCCCGAGGCATGGCCGCCGCGGCCGCGCGCCTCGACCTCCAGCCAGAGCGGCCGCTTCTGCGCCACCTCGATCCCCCACCAGAGGAGGCGGCCGTCGAGCTGCTGGTTGCGCCCCCCCTCGCCGAGCACCGCGGCGACCCCGGCGAAGAGCTCGGGGTGCGCGGCGAGCAGCCAGGCCGTGCCGCGCTCGCCGCCGCTCTCCTCGTCCGGCACCCCCAGCAGCACGAGGTCGCGCGCCAGCGGCGCCCGCCGGCGCTTGAGGTCCACCATCGCCGCGAGGTGGGCGATGCCGAGGCTCTTGTCGTCCACTGCGCCGCGCCCCCAGAGGCGCCCGTCGCGCACCAGGCCGGCGAAGGGGGGCACGCTCCAGCCGGGGCCGGGGGGGACGGTGTCGAGGTGGTGCAGCAGCAGGAGGGCGCCGGGGCGCGGGGCCGTCCCGCCGGCGGGGCCGGGCGCCGCAGCGGGGAGCCGCGCGTAGAGGCTGGTGCGCCCGCCGGGGCCGGTGAGCAGACGCGCCGCGATCCCCTCGCGGCGGAGGAGGCCGGCGAGGTAGGCCGCGGCCCGCCCTTCGCGCCCGGGAGGGTTGCTGGTGTCGAGCCGCAGGTAGCTCTGGAGCCAGCGCGCCGGCTCGGAGAGGGCCGGCGCCGCGGCGGCCGGCGCCGCGCCGAGCGCCAGCAGCGCGGCG
>DASWHY010000718.1:0-4318 GCA_036397955.1 Thermoanaerobaculia bacterium
CAGCCGCGGCATGAGAGGCGGAGGAGCTCGCCGCTGGCGTGATAACATCGCGCCGTTGATCGCCAAATGAGCCTTCGGAACACGCATCGGCCGGGCCGTGCGGGCGTCCGGGGTCGTTCTGTGGAAGGAGGGAAGACATGAGGCGCTGGACCACGTTGACCGCCGCGCTCGCGGTGACCATGCTTTTGGCGGGCGCTCCGGCATTCGCCCAGAATGATGACGACGAGTACGACGACGACCGCGACGACTTCGCACTGGCCGTGGGGGTGGGGCTGGTGGAGCCGGGCGGCGACGTCGAGACCTACTTCATGGCGGCGCTGCGCTTCGCCGCCGGCCGCGACGAGGGCCGCGGCTACCGGCAGTCGGGGGGCATCGACGGCTATCTCGAGCCCGAGGTCGGCTACTGGGAGGACGGCGACAGCGGCGCGAGCGACCTGCTCGCCGGGGTGAACCTGGTCGGCGTGCTGCCGCTCGGCGCCGTCGACAGCTTCTTCGGCGTCGGCGCCGGCGTCCACTGGATCGACGCCCAGCTGCTCGGGCTGCCCGGCAACGACACCGAGACGAAGTTCGGCGCCAACGCGCAGTTCGGCATCGACCTCTACATCAGCGAGAGCTGGAGCGCGTTCGGCGCGGGGCGCTACGACCTCGTGCAGGACGCCGTCGACGACATCCAAGGGAAGATCTACCTCGGCCTGCGCGGCCGCTGGTGATCCGGCTTCACTCCCGATCGACACACCTCGGCGTGCCGCGTGCGCTCTGCGCGCGAGGCACGCTTTTTGCTGTTTTGACGCGCGATCTCGCCGAGCGCAAGCGGATGTCGTTCGCGCCGCGCCAAGGGCCGCTCCTTCTCGCGCAAGGGCTAGGCCCCGCCCGGACCCTCCGGTAAGCCGGCGCGGAACCCGCCCCGCGCCGGCGCACCCCCCTCAGTGACCGCCTTCTAACTTGCGGGCCCGGTCATGGGCCCGCTACCCGCAAGGTCGCCTGCCGCAGCAGGCGCTGACCAGGCTCGGGTTGCACGGGGCGCGGCCTTGTGCATAACCTCACCCTATGCCCGAGGTCCACGAGGCCGACGCGCCGGAGGCGGCGGTCCCGCCGCCCACCGCGCGCGTTCTGATGCCCTCGCCGGTCGGGCTGCTGGGGCTCGAGCTCGCCGGCCAGGCCCTCACCCGCGTCCGCATCGACCCGCCGGCCGCCGAGCGGCGCGCCTTCACTCCCCTGCAGAAGCTCGGCAAGGTGGACGGTGCGGACTTCCTGGAGGAGGTTTGCGGCCGCTTCGCCGAGTACTTCGCCGGCGCGCGGCGTAAGCTGGACGTGGAGTTCGACCTCGCCGCCTGCGGCCTCGAGCCGTTCGCGCGGCGGGTGCTGCGCGAGACGGCGAAGATCCCCTACGGCAAGACGCGGACGTACCGGATGGTGGCGGAAGGGGCCGGGCGCCCGGAGGCCTACCGCCAGGTGCTGGCGGTGCTGTCGGAGAACCCGCTGCCGATCATCGTCCCCTGCCATCGGGTGGTGACCAACCGCGCCGGCGTCGGCAGCTACGTCGGCGGCTGGCGGAAGAAGGCCTGGCTGCTGAAGATGGAGGAGCAGGGGCTGAGCGCCGATTGACGCCGCGCCCCTGCCCGCCGGGTTCGGAGCCCGGCGCCTTCGCGCCTAGGTCCCCGGCTCCAGGCTCACCTCCAGCTCCAGCTCCTCACCTTCCACGACCTCGAAGCTCAGCTCGCGCGCCCGGTAGCCGGGACGCACCACCGAGAGCCGGTGCTCGCCGAGGTCGAGGATGAGGCCGGCGTGGAGGCGTCCGATCTCGGCGCCGGTGCCGAGGAAGCGCCCGTCGAGGTAAACCGAGGCGTCGTTCGGCTCGACCTGGAGCCGCACCCGTCCCGCGTCGCCGCGGTCGCCCGGCGGCCGCCGCTGGAACCGCGTGTCGCCTTCGTCGCCGCCGGCCGCTTCGGCCCCGGCTTCGATCTCGGCTTCGATCCCGATGGCGGCCTCGTCGCCGTCGTCCATCTCCGCCTCGTCCTCGTCGTCGCCCTCCATCTCGCGCACCCGCTCGCGCGCCTGGCGCTCGTAGCGCAGCCGCCGGTCGCGGCGCTCGTGGGAGGTGGAGGCCAGGTCGTCGGGCCGCACCGACTCCCCGGGCTCGAGGTTGTGGTCCACCTCGATCACCACGCCGGGCAGCACGGTGATCTGGCGCGCGATCGTCTTGTAGCCGTTCTTGTAGAGGACCAGGTCGTAAGTCCCCTCCTCCAGCCAGAGGTACTGCGGGAAGCCGTCGAAGGCGTCGACGCGGCCGAGGTACTGGCCGTCGAGGAAGACTTCGGTCTTGGCCGGCGAGACGTCGAGGTCGAGAGCGCCCCAGTCCTCGCCGTCCCAGCCGCGGCCGCTGCGGTAGCCGTGATGGCCGTAGCCGTAGCCATAGGGAGCGTGGTAGGCCCAGGGCCCGTAGAAGTCGAAGAGGAGGCTGGTCCAGAAGCCGCCGTACCAGCCGCTGCCGTACCAGCCGCTGTAATAGGGGCCGGGGTAGTAGTAGTGGCGGCCGCCGCTGCCCCCGCGGTAGCGCGACTCGGCGCGGTCGCGGCGGTCGCCGCGGCGATCGTCGGGGACGCGCGCGGAGCCGCCGCTCGGCGTGCGCTCCGGCCCGCGGGCGACCGGCTGCGACGGCTGCGACGGCGTCGATGGGCGAGCGGGCGCGGAGGAGCGTGCCGAAGAGCCGCGTTCGCGCGAGACGGCGCGCGGGGTCTCGCGGTCGGCGGCGACCGCCGCCGCCGGCAGCAACAGGGAGACGAACAGGATCGGCGCGACCGCGGCGGCGCTACGAGGCCGCGGCGCTCGTCGTGGGTGACGCATGGAATGCCTCCTTTCGCTCTCCGGCTCGGTCGCCGGCCCGCTCGGACCACCCGCGGCGGAGGCCGCGGATGTAGTGGTAGCGGAGCATTTCGTCCCAGAGTCGCGGGAGCTTGATGGGCCAATTCTGCAAGCTGCGCACCAGGGTTTCCACCAGCCGCTGGCGGCCGGCGGCGGGGAGCGGCGGCGGTCCCTCCGGCCCGAGGCCGAGGAAGCCGCCGAGCTCGGGGTGGAGGGCATGGAAGACGACGGCGCAGTAGCCGGCCTTCTCCTGCCGCTCGGCGAAGCGGGCGAGGTCGGTGGGGTGGTCGTGCGCGGCCACCGCGCGCGGCTCGTAGACCAGCCGCAACCCCCGCCGCTGCAAGCGGTAGGCGCACTCGATGTCCTCCCACGCCGGGTAGGGGAAGCGGGTGTCGAAGGGCTCGGCGAGGAGGAGGTCGCGCGGCAGGGAGAGGTTGGAGGTGTAGAAGAAATTGAACGGCACGGCTTCGGGGTGGTCGATCAAGGCGTAGCCGAACTGCAGGCCGTGCTCGTTGATGTAGCGCAGGAAGGGGTTGACGCGCAGGCGCGGGTGCCAGGCGGTGTAGCCGATGACGGCCAGGGTGGGGGCGTCGCCGCGGGCGCGGTGGGCGGCGCGGTGGGCGGCGAGCCAGCCGCTCTCGGGGACGGTGTCGTCCCCCAGGAAGGCCACCCAGCGGCCGCGGGCGACGGCGACGCCGGTGTTGCGCGCCACGGCCGGACCGCGGTTCTCCTGCCGCAGCACGCGCCCCGGCACGCGGAACCTGCGTCCCGCGAGGAAGTCCCCGGTGCCGTCGGTCGAGCCGTCGTCCACCACCACCAGCTCGAACGAAGGCCCCCCAGCCTGCGACTCCAGCGCCGCGAGGACTTCCGGGAGAACGTCCAGCCGGTTGTACGTGGGGACGACGACCGACACTTCCACCTGCATGGTCCCTAAAGCTTATACCCCTCGAACACCCCGAACTCCCCCCCACCCACCCTCGCTGCTGCGGCCGTTCCGGTGTTGGGTCCCGCAGGCTCTCCTCCGCGCCGGGCGCTCCTTGGTGTCCGCGCTTCGCGTGCCGGTACAGAGGGGGGTTGACGGCAAACACGGCGGTGGCTCCGGCGCCTCGCACGGTGGACTGCCGCGGGGAGCGGACGGAGCGCCCGGCGCTCCAGAGACCTGCGGGCCCTAGCACCGGCGGTGGAGCCGCTGCTCATGTCTGTTGTCATCCCGAGCGTGAGCGAGGGATCTGGGGGCAGGGTGGCGCGAAGACTCATCAGCATCGCGCCGCCCCCCGCCCAGATCCCTCGCTCTCGCTCGGGATGACAAGGAGGGGTTTCTCTGCCGGACGTCACTTCAGAGCTCAGAGTCATGGCGCCGCGTGATGTGCCGGGCCAGAGGCCCGTGAAGCGGCGCGTGCGGGTGAAGGGGCCACCGTGCGTTAGCGCCGAAGCCTCTCCCCGCTAACCAGCCACC
>DASWHY010000719.1:0-4252 GCA_036397955.1 Thermoanaerobaculia bacterium
CGCCGCGCACAAGGCGCTGGCGGCCGAGGGGGTGCGGACGCGCGTCGTGAGCATGCCCTGCTGGGAGCTCTTCGAAGCCGAGGAGCAGGAGTACCGCGACGCGGTCCTGCCCCCGGGCGTGCGCAAGCGCCTGGCCGTCGAAGCCGCCGCCCCGCAAGGCTGGCACCGCTGGGTCGGCGAGGAAGGCGAGGTCCACGGCCTCGACCGCTTCGGCGCCTCTGCGCCCTACAAAGACCTGGCGAAGGCCTTCGGCTTCACCCCGGAAGTCGTCGCCGCGCGCGTGAAGCGGCTCCTGGGGCGATAGCCGGGACTAGGGCCCGGGCTCCCAGGCCACCCCGCCGGCGAACTCCCAGCGGTGCTCCGGCAGGTAGACGCCGACGCCGCGGTCCGGGGCGGTTACGGTGAAGGTGAGGGCGCGGCGGCGGTAGTCGTAGGGGGCGCCCTCCTTGGCGTGGACGGCGACGTCCACTTCGTAATCGCCGGCGGCGAGGCGAAGGCTCGGGCAGACCACGCGCACGACCGCCTCGCCTTGGAGCTGCGCCGGGCGGAAGCCGGCGAGGTCGGTGTTCGTCCCCCAGACCTCGACGCCGCGCGGCGTGGCGACGGCGATGCCGAAGACGAAGTCGGCGAGCGGGCGGCCGGCGCGCACGGTGAGCTCGAAGACCGCGGGCTCGCCCGAAACCAGGTGGTAGCGCTCTGCCGCCTCGGGGCCGGCCAGTAGCCGCAGCCCCGCGACCTCCGCCTCCCCCGACCCCCAGCGCAGCGCCGCGGCCGCCGCGGCGTCGCCCTCCTGCTGCTCCTTCGCGGCCTGGTGCTCGCGGCCTTCCTCCTCCGCCACCGCCTGGCGGTAGGCGTCGACCACGCGCCGCGGCTCGCCGAGGAGGCGCGGGCGCCCGGCGTCGAGCCAGAGGGTGCGGTCGCAGACCTGCTCGACCAAGTCGAGCGTGTGGCTGACGAAGAGCAGCGTCCTGCCCGCCGCCAGGTGCTCCTCGATCCGCCGCAGGCAGCGGTGGGCGAAGGCCTCGTCGCCGACCGCCAGCACCTCGTCGACGAGCAGCACGTCCGGGTCGGTGTGCACCGCCACCGCGAAGCCCAGTCGCACGTACATGCCGGAGGAGTAGTTCTTGACCGGCTCCTCCATGAAGTCGGCGAGGCCGGAGAACTCGACGATCGCGTCGTAGCGGCGGTCGATCTCGCGCCGCGAGAGCCCCAGGATGGCGCCGTTGATGTAGACGTTCTCGCGCCCGGAGATCTCGGGGTGGAACCCGGCGCCGAGCTCGATGAGCGCGGCGACCCGGCCGTCCACCACCACCCGGCCGGCGGTCGGGCGGAGGATGCCGGCGACGAGCTTCAACAGCGTGCTCTTCCCCGAGCCGTTGCCGCCGACGACGCCGAAGGCCTCGCCGCGCCCGACCTCGAAGCTCACCTCCTCGAGCGCCGCGATCGCCTCCTCGCGCTTCAGGCTCGCGGTCAAGCTGCCGTCGAGGAGCGCGCTCTTGAGCGTGCGGAGCTGCTCGCCGGGGGCGGCGCGGCGGAAGAGCTTGGTGAGCCCCTCGACGCGGATCGCCGGGCCCGGCGCGGCCGCCGCGGCGGTCACACCGACTCCACGAGCGTGTCGCGCAGCCGGTCGAAGAGCCAGGCGCCGAGCGCCCAGGCCACCAGGCTGACCAGCGCCATCTGCACCCAGAGCAGCGGCTCCGGCCAGGCGCCGGCGACGAGCGTCTGCTGGTAGGCCAGGGTGAAGGGGGCGAAGGGGTTGATCCGCACCAGCCAGCGCAGGACGTCGCTCTCGACCGCCGAGAGCGGATAGAGGATCGGGGTCAGGAAGAAGAGCAGCGTCAGGAGGTTGGCGAGGAGGTCGCGCACGTCCTTGAAGTGGACGTTGAGCGCCGCGATGCCGATCGTCAGGCCGGCGACGAGCGGTAGCTCGAGGAGGATCACCGCCGGCAGCAGCACCGCCGGCAGGCCGCCGACCCGCGGGTCGAGGAGGTGGCCGGCCGCGAGCGCCACGAGGAGGATCGGGATGGCGAGGAGGAAGTGGACGAGGTTCGAGAGCACCGCCACCATCGGCAGCAGCTCGGCCGGGAAGACCGCCTTGCGCAGCAGGCCGCCGCTGGCGATCAGCGACATCGAGCCTTCGAGGAGCGACGACGAGGCCCAGATCCAGGGGAAGAGGCCGGCGACCAGGAAGAGCGGGTAGTTTGGCACCCCGCCGATGCGCGGCTCGAAGACGACGGCGAAGACGAAGGTGTAGACGGCGAGGAGGAGCAGCGGGTTGGCGAGCGACCAGAGGAAGCCCAGGGCGGAGCCGCGGTAGCGGGCCTTGAGCTCGCGGGCGGTCAGCGTCCAGAGGAGGCCGCGGTAGCGGAAGAGGTCGCGCGCGACGCGGAGCATGCGCGGGCTAGACGAAAACCGGGCGCCGCGCCGCGGGGTCCCAGCGCCAGACCGGCCCGCGGCCGGCGAGCCGCACGCCGCCGCGCCAGCGGTCGACGCCGTGGTCGCGCACCCAGTCGGCGCGGCCGGCGAGGAGGTCCTCGCCGAAGGGAGTGAGCGCGACCGCGTCGGCGGCGAGTGCCGGCGCCGGTGCCGAGGCCAGCGCGCGGAGGGTGAGGGCGAGGACCCGGTCGCCGAACCAGAGACCGTGGTTCGGCCGCTCCATCGCGGCGACGGCGCGCAGCAGGTCGGGGAACCGGCGGGCGCCGGCGGCGACCGCGCGGAGGACCTCCTCCTCGCTGCGCGAGAGGCCGTGCGCCGTCGAGGGGAGCTCTTCGAGGAGGCGCTCGAGCGCGGGCTTCAGGTAGGGGAGCGGCGAGGTGTCCGTGTCGAGCAAGTCGGCGAGCGGCCGCGGATCGTCGGCGCCGAGGGCGCTCCACGCGGCGGTTGCGAGCTCGCGCTGCGCGGGCGTGACCGGCTGCCGCTCCGGGAAGAAGGCCGCGAGCTGCTCGGGCGAGAGCTGCCCGAGGCCGGCGTAGCCGGGGACGTCGGGGTGCTCGCCGACCTGGATCAGAGAGGGCGGCGCGCTGCTGTTCGTGACGGCGAGCAGCTCGACGAGCATCGCCTGGTCCCACGGGCAGCCGTCGAACCAGAAGACGGTCTCACTGCCGCCGCCGGCATGCGCCGCCGCGGGATCCTGCAGCTCGTCCTCCGGCATGCCCCAGAACGCGGCGCGGAGGGCGCGGCGCTCCGCGTCCGGCAGCGCCGCCGGCGCCGGCCCCACGGCCGGCGAGTCCCGCCACGGCACGACCTCGCCCGGCAGCCCCGCCGCGCGCAGCCGCTCCGCGGCGCAGTCGCCGCTGATCACGTGGAGCATCGGCGTCGCGGCTACGGCCGCCCCCACAAGTCCTTCTCGCTCTTCGGCGCCGCCGGCCCGCGCCCGCGCCGCTCGCGCACCGCCGCCACCTCCTCGAGCGTCGTTGCCAGCGCCTGCCGCTGCGCCGCGGCGAGCTCGCCGATCCCTTTGAGCGCCAGGTCCACGAGGGCGTCCATCTCGGCGCGGCGGAAGCTTCGGCGCTCGCCCGTGCCCTGGATCTCGACCAAGTCGCCGGCCTCGGTGGCCACGACGTTCATGTCCACCTCCGCCACCTGGTCCTCGACGTACTCGAGGTCGAGGAGCGGCACGCCGTCGACGAGGCCGACCGAGACCGCGGCGAGGGGCCCGAGGAGCGGCCAGGCCGGGAGGTCGCCGGTCAAGAAGAGCCTGCCGAGCGCGAGGCCGGCCGCGACGTAGGCGGCGGTGACCGCCGCGGTGCGGGTGCCGCCGTCGGCCTGGAGGACGTCGCAGTCGAGGATCAGCGTGCGGTCGGGCATCGCCCCGAGGTCCACCGCCGCGCGCAGGCTCCTGCCGATCAGGCGTTGGATCTCGGCGGTGCGGCCGGAAGGGCGTCCCTGCGTCACTTCGCGCGCCGCGCGCGTGTGGGTCGCCCGCGGCAGCATCGAGTACTCGGCGGTCAGCCAGCCGCGCCCGCTGTCGCGCAGGAAGGGCGGCACGCGGTTCTCGACGCTCGCCGCCGCCACCACCCGCGTGTCCCCCAGCTCGATGAGCGCGCTCCCCTCGGCGAACTTCATGACTCCGGTCTCCAGCCGCAGCGGCCGGAGCGCGTCGGCGGCGCGCCCGTTCGGCCGGGCGCGCGGCTGCGAGCTGAGGGAGGTCGTCACGCGGGGATTCTAGACGCGGTGACCTCACAGCGCGTCGGCGCGCTACACAACCTCCACCCACTCCATGGTCACCTGGTCGTCTTCGAGGTCGTGGCCG
>DASWHY010000720.1:0-6491 GCA_036397955.1 Thermoanaerobaculia bacterium
AGCCGCATCCGTATGATGAATTAGACGGACGTGACAGCGATTTTCCCGACGGGCTGACCCGCGCAGCCTGCACCTCCGACTCCAACTTCCTTCCACTCTTCTCATTCGCGGTTCGACTTAGTCTATGCTTAGCACCATCCCTCGTCAATCCTGATGGCCTGATCTCCCTTGTTATGGAGTTCGGCGGACCTCAGCACTACCTTCATTAGGTGTCACCGCCTGGCGCTCGATCTCCTCCGCCTTCCAGCGCATCGCCATCAGGATGCGGTTCCTGCCGCTCGGGTGGTCGTAGAAGACCCACTCCTCGATCGGGCCGGGGGAGAGCTTGCGGTACTCGCCGAGCTTGAGCGCGACCTCGGCGAAGCCGTCGGGCTGGCGGGAGGCGTTCAGGCCGAAGATGTCGGCCTCGGCCTCGTTGACGCGGATGATCGTGTTGTTGATCGGGGTCAGGACGAAGAAGAAGACAGCGAGGAGCGCCGCGAGCAGCGGCAGCCCCGCCGGGTCGTCCACGCCGCGCAGCCGCCAGCGCTCGCCGAACCGCGCCAGCACCCGCCCGGAGGCGAAGTAGAGCCAGGCGAAGCCGATCAGGATGACCAACCCGAGCTCGACGATCATCTCGTAGACGTGGTTGAGCACGTAGTGGCCCAGCTCGTGCCCCATGACCGCCTCGATCTCGGGCGGCGAGGTGCGCTCGAGCAGGTTGTCGTTGAGGGTCACCCGCGTCGTCCCGGCCAGGCCGCTGACGTTGGCGCTGATGCGCTTGGTCTGGCGCGAGGCGTCCATCATGTAGACCTCGTCGGCGGGCACGCCGTTGGCTTGGGCCAGCGAGAGGATCGACTCGCGGATCGGCCCCGGCTCCAGCGGCGTGTACTTGTTGAACAGCGGCGCGATCCAGATCGGCGCGATGAGGACGCCGACGATCAGGAACGCCACCGCCACGACGCTCCCCCACAGCCACCAGGTGCGCGGCGCCCGCCGCAGCACGGCGTAGAGCGCCGCCAGCAGCAGCGGCATGAAGACCAGCGCCACCAGCAGCCCCTTGACCTGGTCGCCGAACCAGCCGCCGAAGTCGTGCGTCGCCATCCCGTACTGGTGCTCGCGGAAGAAGTCGACGTAGGCGGTCCAGGGGAAGAGGAGAGCGCTCGTCACCAGCGTGTAGAGGACGGCGTAGATCCAGACCCGCAACGGCCGGAAGCGCGTGATCCGCTCGCCCAGGTCGCGCAGGCGCGCCGACAGGCCGGTGCCGAGGAGAAGCCAGGCCAGCGCGAGGCCGATCAGGAAGCTCCAGAGCTGGATCCAGTAGCCGCCTTCGAAGTAGGCGTCCGAGCGCGCCTTCTGCGCCGGCGGCACGCGGGCGAGGTACGCCTCGGTCGCGGCCTCGGGATCGAAGGCCGCGGCGAGAGCGGCGGGCGGCGCGAGCGCGCCCCAGCCGACGAGGAGAACGAGAAGCAGCACGCTCCGACGCATCGTCATCCCTCCTATTTGCCGTCCAGGATCGCCGTCGCCTTGTCCACCTGCCGCGCGAAGCCTTCGAGCACCTTCGCCACCACCGCCGCCTGCTCCTCGGCCTCGCGCCAGCGGCGCAGCTCGATCGCCTCGCGCACCGCCGGCAGGGTCTTGACGCCGTAGCCGGTGTACTGCCCGGGGGCGTAGACCTGGTGGCGGTACCAGGGGCGGCCGGGGAGCCCCTGGTCGCGGGTCAGCGCCCGCTCGCTGGTCATGTGCAGGCGGTCGAGGGCGGCGCGCTGGTCGGGGGTGAGCGTGCGTCCCGATGCGGCCTGAGCGTCGCGCGCCTTGGCCCAGCGCCCGACGCTCTCCTCCAGCGCCGCCGCCGCGTTCTGGAGCGGCGCGAGGTTCAAGTGCGGCACCGGCGGCAGCGGCTTCGGCACCACCCAGGTCTGCGTCGGGTCGTCGAAGAGCTCGAAGGTGCGGCCCTCGATCCGGCGGTTGCGCTCGGCGGTCTCCTCGCGCAGGTCGTCGGCGAGCTTGCCCACCTCCTTGACGTAGGTCCCGATCGCCTCGGCGAGCGGCGCGAAGTCGAACGGCAGCACCTCGGACTGCGCCAGGCGCAGCACCGTTCGCCCGCCGACCTTGGCGAGCGCCACGCCATAGGCGAACGTCGGGTCGCCGAAGCGCAGGTAGTGGTCGAAGGAGTCGTAGATCGAGTGGTACTGCCCGTACTGCTCCTCGCCGCCGAAGCCGAGGTCGAGCGAGGCGATGCCGAGGTGCTGGAGGAAGGGTGTGTAGTCCGAGCCCGAGCCCAGCGGGTAGAGCGGCAGGGGCTTCCCGGACGAAGCCGCCTTCTTCGCCTCGGGTGGTCCGGCGAGCGCCAGGTAGGCGCGCAGCCGCTCCCCGACGCTGGCCCTCTTCTGCGGGTCGGGGACGTCGCGCACCACCTGGTTCATCAGCGTCTGCAGGGTGTGCGAGCCGCCCATGCCGAGGAAGCCGCGGGTGTTGCTGTCGGAGTTGACGTAGGCGACGGCTTTCTTCCGCAGCTCGGAGGCGTGGGTCTCGGCCCATTCCACCGAGCCCAGGAGCCCCGGCTCTTCGGCGTCCCAGCCGGCGTAGACGATGGTACGGCGCGGCCGGAAGCCGGCTTTCGCCAGCTCGCCGACGGCGCGCGCCTCGGCCAGCACCGCGACCATCCCGGAGACCGGGTCGGTGGCGCCGTTGACCCAGCCGTCGTGGTGGTTGCCGCGCACGATCCACTGGTCCGGCAGCTCGGCGCCGGGGAGCTTGGCGATGACGTCGTAGGCGGTCGCCAGGTCCCAGTTGAAGGCGAGCTGGAGGTGGACGCGCGCCGGCCCGGGCCCGAGGTGATAGGGCACCGGCAGCGCGCCGCGCCACTCCTCGGGCGCCATCGGGCCGCCGATCGCGCGCAGCAGCGGCAGGGCGTCGGCGTAGGAGATCGGCAGGACCGGGATCTTGGTCAGCGTCTTCGCCTCGGAGACCTTGAGCCGCTTGGCGTTCTTCGTGGCGCCGACGAACGGGGTCAGCGGGTCGCCGGAGTGGAGCGGCATGTCGGCCACCGAGCCGCGCTGCACGCCGTGCTCGGGGCGCCAGCCGCCCTGCGGGTAGACGTCACCCCACCAGTAGCCGTCGCCGCTGGGGTCGGAGAAGATCAGGCAGCCGACGGCGCCGTGCTCGGCGGCCACTTTCGGCTTGATGCCGCGCCAGGAGCCGTAGTAGCGGGCGATGACGATCTTGCCGCGCACGTCGATGCCGCGCCGCTCCAGCTCCTCGTAGTCCTTCGGCACGCCGAAGTTGACATAGACCAGCTCGCCCTCGACGTCGCCGTCGATCGAGTAGGCGTTGTAGGGCGGGAGCTGCTCGGCCGCCTGGCCGGAGGTCGCGTCCTCCGGCAGCGCCGGCTCGGTCAGCGTGGCGGTGAACGGCGTCGGCGCCACCATCTCGAGGCGGCGCAGCTTGGGCGTCGGGAAGAGGACGCGGAACTCCTCGAGCGCCGTCTCGTAGCCCCAGGAGCGGAAGAGCCCGGCCATGAGCTCGGCGTTCTCCTTGCCCCAGGGGGAGCCGACCGGGTGCGGGTGGGCGGTGAGGCGGCGCATCCACTCCTTGAGGTCCTCGGCCTTGAGCGCCGCGTCGAAGCGCGCCTCCAGATCGCGCTGCGCGGCGGCGGCCTCGGGGCCGAAGCCGAGGAGCGGGCCCGGGGCGGGCGGCGGGGCGGCGCCGAGCGCGAGCAGCGCGGCGGTGAGGACGAGCGGCACGGCGAGCGGCGAGCGTCGGCGCATCGGGGCTCCTTTTGGCGAGGCGGGCGAAAGGCGCGGGGATTGTAGCGCGGGGACTGTGGCATTCTTCGCGGTGCGATGAACACGACACCGACAGCGGACAACGACGGCGGCGCCGCCTGGCCGGAGCTGCCGCTCACGGCGTGGCAGGACACCTACGCCACGCTCCACATGTGGACGCAGGTGGTCGGCAAGGTGCGGCTGGCGCTGGCGCCGCTCATCAATCACTGGTGGCAGGTGACGCTCTACGTCACGCCGCGCGGGCTCACCACCTCGGCGATTCCCTACGGCACGCGCGCCTTCTCGATCGACTTCGACTTCCTCGACGACGCGCTGCGCATCGCGACGAGCGACGGCGGCGTTCGCACGCTCCCCCTCCGGCCGCAGCCGGTCGCGGAGTTCTACGGCGAGACAATGGCCGCCCTCGAGTCGCTGGGGCTGGCGGTCAAGATCTGGCCGGTGCCCTCCGAGGTGCCCGACCCCGTCCGCTTCGACGAGGACCGCACGCATGCGGCCTACGACCCCGAGGCGGCCCGGAGCTTCTGGCGCGTCCTGGTGCAGGCCGAGCGGGTGCTCACCGACTTCCGCGCCGGCTTCCTCGGCAAGGTCAGCCCGGTCCACTTCTTCTGGGGGGGCTTCGACTTGGCGGTGACGCGCTTCTCGGGGCGGCGCGCGCCGCGCCACGGGCCGTTGCCCAACGTCCCCGATTTCGTGGTGCAGGAGGCCTACTCCCACGAGGTGAGCAGCCTCGGCTTCTGGCTGGGCGGCGGGCCGGTGTCCGAGCCCGTCTTCTACGCCTACGCCTACCCCGAGCCCGAAGGGTTCAAGGAGGCGCGGGTCGCGCCGGACGCCGCCTTCTACAGCCCGGACCTCGGCGAGTTCCTGCTCCCCTACGCAGCGGTGCGTAGCGCCGCCTCGCCCGACGAGGCGCTCCTCGCCTTCGCGCAGAGCACCTACGAGGCCGCCGCCGACTGCGCCCGCTGGGACCGCGCGGCGCTCGAGCGGTGACCCTCCGCGGCTTCTACGCCCTGCTGGCGAACATGCGGCTCGAGCTCGCCGGCGGCTGAGCGATGCTCCTCCTCAAGAACCTCCTCTTCACGCTCGTGGTGCCCGGGACGGTCGCCGTGCTGATCCCCGCCTGGGTGCTGCGCGAGGCCGGCGAGGGCTGGCCGGCGCGCTGGGGCGCGCCGCAGCTCCTGGCGCTCCTGCCGCTCGCCGCCGGCCTCGCCATCCTCCTGCGCTGCATCTGGGAATTCGGCCGGCGCGGGCGCGGCACGCCGGCGCCGATCGACCCGCCGAAGGAGCTGGTGGTCAGCGGCCTCTACCGCTACGTCCGCAACCCGATGTACCTGGGGGTGCTGCTCATCCTGCTCGGCGAGGCGCTGTTCCTCGCGTCGCGCGCGCTCCTCACCTACGCCGCCGTTTGGTGGCTCACCGTCCACCTGTTCGTGCTGGTCTACGAGGAGCCGACCCTCGCCCGTAACTTCGGCGACTCTTACGCCCGCTACCGGCGGGCCGTCCGGCGCTGGGTGCCGGGGAAACGCTACAGCGGCTAGAGAACGCGCGCGCGGCCGGCGGCTCGGATCGCCGGCACCTCCACGACGCGCACCGCTTGCGGCGGGTCCTCGACGGCCTGGACCAGCGCCGCGATCATCTGCCGCAGCGTCACCAGCCCGAGCCGGCGCGCCGTGGCGCGCGTCGCGGGGAGCCGCTCGAGGACGGCGTAGGCGGGGATCGCGAGGTACGCCCAGCGGTGCCCCGGCCCGAGCACGTACCACGGGCGGAGGAAGGTGGCGCCCCGCGGCGGCCGGTCGTAGCCGGCGGCGGCGATCCGCGCTTCGCACTCGGCGCGCACGGCGATGTAGGCCTTCATCACCGGCGCCGGATGGGCGGCCGAGAGGTAGACGAAATGCCGCGCGCCGGCGGACTCGGCGGCCGCCAGCGCCGCCCCGACCGACACCGCGTCCACCTCTCGAAACTGCCGCGCCTTCCACGGCGCCGGCTGGGCGGCGCCGACGAAGTGGACGAAGGTGTCGGCGGCCGGCACGCGGGCGGCGAAGGACGCCGCGTCGAGCGCGTCGCCGAGGAGTACCTCGCAGCCGTCCGGCAGCTTCCCCTCCGAGCCCGGCCGCGCCAGCGCCGCGACCCGATGCCCGCGCGCCAGGAGCGCCGGGATCAGCCGCCGCCCCAGATAGCCGGTCCCGCCGGTGACGAAGAGAGAGCGCCGCGCCGCCTGCACACCCTCGTCTACGCGCTCCCCCGCCGCGCGGATGAGCCGGGGAAAACAACTCCCCGCAAGGGGCGAACGCTCGCCCACGAGGGGGAGACGCCGGAACCAACGGGAAGGGCGCTCTCCCGCAAGGGGAGAGCGCTCTCCCTCGAGGGCCCCCCGCATTCCCTCCTGGTGGAGGCGCTGCCCCTCGCGGTAGGGAGGATCCCCCTCCAGGGCGGAGCTTCCGACCTCCCGGGATTGTCGCTCTCCCTCGCGGGGGAGACGCCTTCCCACGAGGGGAAAACGATGCCCCTCCGGGACGGCCATTTCCCCCCTGCGACGCGCGCTCTCTGGCACCGTCCTTGCGACTCTTCTGGGCGACTGTGCTGCAAGCCGCGGCGCTGTATTCCGCACCCAAGGAGGATGCCATGAGAGACGAGAGTAAGTTCACCACGGGCAGTGGCACCACCACCCTGGTCGAAGACGAGGTCCATCCCGAGCACCACGACGCCAACCGCGATCCCATCACCGGC